>JBIJDE010000439.1:0-4440 GCA_044344305.1 Armatimonadota bacterium | reverse complement strand
AACATTGTAACCATCCTTGCCATATACGTCTTTCCAGTTTCCACCCGTTTTATCGTCAATTTGCACAAATGCCGCGGCGTTGCCGGTGCCGGGTAATTCCATCGCTGCCGGGTCAAGGAAGAATGCCTGCATTACGGGGAACCACCACATATTTGTGCGCACTATCACCCGCACATTGCCACGCAGGTTCAGCACTACATATTTCCCTTTCTGGAACTTATCAATATCTTTCTGTACTATAACTGCTTTGGTGTCAAGATTCTGCACGATTATCTTCTGGTTGCGACGTTCCATATCGTCAAAATCAACACAGTAGACCGCCAATTGCGTCGTTTTGTCTGCCGGCAATTTCAGGTCGATTCCAAATGCGCTGGCGGTCAAGGCGGTACGCCATGCACGCTGAACTTTTACACCATCCTGGGTTGGGTGCTGCGGGGCGGCGGCATTTGCGATACCCGCCATGTCGCTCCATGATATTTCATCTTTCATTAAAGCCTTGGCACTATCCATTAAGTATGACGTATCAGGATAAAAATATTCATCATCATTGCGATTTTCAAACCGCAGCATTCCGTCTTCCGGGGTGGAGTCGGCTATCTTTGCCGAAAAGTAAAAATTATCGTTATCATAAGCCAGGAATCCGGTCGCCAACCCCTTTTTATATGATGTGTCGTATTGCTTAAATGGCAACCAGGCTGTTTCCATCAGGGTGGGACGCTGAACACCTTCAGAAATTACCGGTTGCGGCAAAGCCCCTTCCCAATCATCCAGGTTGCCGTCAACAACAATGGAGCGTTTGGAAATAAAGTTGCAATGAATATCTTCTTCATGTACTGCTTTGCCGTCTTTGCCGGCATTAAAGGTAAGGTTTAACTTGTAACTATTGGCATCGTTGCCTTTACCAGAAATCACAACTGGAATTATTTTCTTCTCGAATGGTTTAAACTTCAACGTATCAGGTACAACAACGGTAAGTCCTTCCAGCATAACTTTAAATGTGCCGGATATTGCACGGTTCAGGATATTTGTTACCTCAATATTTACAGTGCCACCTTTATCAATTGGCGCTGTCGGGTCATGAATGATTACCGTTAACGGTTCGTATCCTTCAACACGAGCTTCCTTAACTGCTTTAAGGAGTTTATCAAATGAACCGCGTTTGCCATTGGCGCGCAGATAATATCCCAGGTCATTCAATGGAACCACTATTTTTCCGCGCACAGTTGGAACCGGATTGCCATAAAAGTCATAAAGAGCGTAACTGCTGCCACTTGCCTTAATAGTCATGCTAGCCCCGGTTAGCTGTTCCGGTTTCTTCAATTCCGCTTCAATAGCCGCACGGTCTGCGCTGTCTGCCGCCAGGGCATTTAACTTTGTACGCAAAGCATCTTTATTAGCAATTTCCGCCAATCCACGCACATCACGGAAAAGTATATTATCGCGTCCGAATGTTGGACTTAAATCACCAACTATAACTACCGTCCCGTCATCTTTATCTTTCTTCCCATCAAATATATAAACCCATGGAAGGGCATTTTTGAACATGATTTCATGAAAACTGCGTTCACCAATAAAATGCTGAAACGCGCCAATTGAAGCTGAAACCGGCCAAGCATGGGTAATCATACGACGTTCGACACCTTTGGCAGTTTTTACATCCTCTGTCCCACGCTGAGTGTCGGATGATATAACGCTGCCAATAATACCAACAACACGGTCATGACCGGATGCGAACATGGTGGATAATGTGGATGCGACGCGGTCGTCAGAGTTTGCCACCCAACTCTCAGTGTCCCATACCTGCACTCGACCGTTCGATCCAGTTCTATTCACAAACTTTTTCACTATCGTCGCTGGCTGCATTCCCTGGTAATGTATGCTCATGAAATCAAGACGATTCAGAAAAGTATCTTTACCATCTGGAAAAAGTTTATCGAAGGTATTGGACGAACTGTCGCAACCACCCAGCAGCACCTGCACTTTCGCTTCTGTGCGGGCTTCTTCCACTCCTTCGCACAACGCGGTATATATCTCGCGGTATCGAAGGTCATCCGCACCCCAACCGCTTATTGATATCCCATTCCACGGCTCATTCATGAACTTCATCGCTGTTACCGATCCATTTGGCCAGCCATAGGTTACCGCAACGCGCTTCACTAACTTTTTAAAATCAGCATCATATTGCGGCAGCCAGGTCATATCTGACTTGCCATCTTTCATTACGCCATTTGCATCCAACCATGGACGAAACCGCCCCATCGGTTGTACAGTAGATAAACCTGATGCTCCAAACTCAACGCATACCGGCTTGCCGGCTGCTTTTAATAGCTCTAATTGCTTGCAAGAATTTGCAAACCAGGTCTCGAAATCAGCATCGGTAGATGGTTTATACGAAAATCCGATACGATTTACGGTAGTTCCCAATCGCTTAAGCAAATCAATATTGCCGTTATCCATTGTTAATTTATAAAACTGTTTAGCGCTATCATCTGGCTTAAATGTACGCACACAACCAGCACCAAATAAGCGATCATAACCTTCTAAATCAATCAATACCGCATACCCGCCAAATTTCTCAGGGATTGTCGGTGAAACCACCACATCTTGATATCCTTTCGCAGGCACATCAATCTCTATTGGCACATTACCGCAATCAAGCAACTTTCTGATTCCTGTTTTGAATACATCATCACCAGGATAGGTATACAATGCAAATTGAATAACTGATGCTTTACCCGTTGCTTTTATCGGCTGGTCGGTCTGATTTACAAATTGAAAAGTAAAAGAGGCTTTATCACCCGGCCATAACACATTTGCCGGAATAGACGACTCTATCATTGTAACCTTCAACCCTTTTGACAGAGTAAACTTGTTTACCAAAGAATCAGGATTAACTCCCCATTCCTTCGCAAACTCAGCCGGTTTTACTGTGCCGGTACTCGGTTGGGGTAGGTCAAATGGGAATACAATATTTGCCAGCAAAACAGCAAAAAGAAGTGTGAAAGTTCGCAAGAAAGATAAAGCAGCTTTAATCATGTCAGATTCCTTTAAATAGACAAATACTTGTTGATACAATTGTATTTGTATAATGGTCTGATGTCAATAGATAAAACTGATAAACTATAAATACAATATCTCTCACGAAATATTTACAAACAACCCATTATAATGTATAGTAAAAAAAGAAATTTTGTTAATAACTGTGTCTAAACGGGTATAAGAAATTAAATACAAAAGGTGAGAAAATGAATAAAAATATTACGCATACTTTATTAATGGTCTTTTTTGCTACAAGCTTATTAATGCTGAATATCACCGGATTCTGTGCTGATACAAAGCCGGCAGTGCCTTCCGGAAAAATTGGCATATTCGACCTTACGGCCATTCACGCTGTCCCACTTGACCCGGAGATAATCAGCCGGAAAGAGGATGCTACTACAGTTACCGAAGAAGTACGTTATACCAGCACCCCTGGTGTGCGGGTATTTGGTTATTTCTGTTATCCCAAAGTAGGCAAAAAGCTTGCTGGTGTTTTAACGGTACGCTTTCAAGATGCGGAATCACGCAAAGGTGATGCGCAATGTGGTATGGTAGGTTTTTCTGTCAGCGCACCCAGCGGCAATACTGATGCTACCAAAAAAGATACCACTGGCGGTGTTCCATTATCCAGCGATTTTGTCGATGACCCCACTCAAAGTTGGGTGTACCAACACGTTGTAGCCCTTACCCGGGCGTTAGATTATATGCAATCAAGGCCGGAAGTCGATATGAGCCGCACCATAGTAATGGGTTATTCGTGGGGTGGATATGTAACCACCTTGTTGCATGCAATTGATGACCGTCCCTGTGCATACGTTGCATGGCATGGCACCGGGTACTGTGCTGATAATGCCGGGATGTCTGGTGACAAACCATCACTGCTGAAAACTAAAAAATATTACGACATGTATGCCCCATCAGCATATGCCAAATATGGCAGCAAACCAATATTTATCGCCACTGCTTTAACTGATTATTTTGCTACTTTAGATGGTCTGATAACCATGTATAACCAGTTGAAATGCCCGAAATTCTTATCGGTTGCGCCGAATCGTTACCACGCAAATACCAACCGAGACGAGTATCGTGGTACCGGTAACTGGGCATTTTATTGGCAAAGCCAGGGACCAACACCTCCAAAAATTACTGAAGGCACAATAACTAACCGCAATGGACAAATAATTTATACTTTTAAAGCAGACACTACTTTACCAATATTAAACTCAGAGGTAATGTTCAGCTATGGCAAACCCGGACATTGGGTAGGCCGCACCTGGCATCGCATTCCAGCCACCAAAATTGGTGTTACTAATACCTATGAATGCAAAATACCAGTGTATGACCCATCTGTCCCGTTTTACTGTCTTGCACAATACGAAACCAAGGATTTCGGCGGGTTAG
>JBIJDE010000438.1:0-4448 GCA_044344305.1 Armatimonadota bacterium | reverse complement strand
GTCGATGTTACGTAAAATAAATAATAACTCTGTACTATTATGATTTATTAACCATATCCCCATCAATCCTATTAATCGATGTAAAAAATTATATTTAATCAACAAACTCCCTATAAAATAACCTTTACTCTCCACCGATTATTTGTATAATTACGCAGAGGTGTTTCACATGACTGAATTGTTGATTGGCGTTATTGGCGTTGGCGGACGAGGTTCGTTGGCGGCAAATGCTCATAATATTTTACCCGGAGTTCGGTTGGTGGGCGGTGCGGATATTGTTGATGAATACCTGGAAGATTTTGGCAAGAAGTATGATTGTTTTACTACCAATGATTATCGCGAGTTATTGAAACGGCCGGAGATTGGCGCGGTTTTCGTAACTACACCGGATTATTGTCATGAAGAACACGCTGTCGCGGCGTTGCAGGCGGGCAAGGCGGTCTATCTGGAAAAACCGATGGCTATCACTATTGAAGGTTGCGACCGAATATTGCGAACCGCTATGGAAACCGGCAGCAAGTTATACGTCGGTCACAATATGCGCCATTTCTCCATAATACAAAAGATGAAAGAGATTATCGATAGCGGCGCGATAGGCGAAGTGAAAGCGGCGTGGTGCCGGCACTTCATATCTTATGGCGGGGACGCATATTTCAAAGACTGGCACGCCGATCGCCGCAACAGCACCGGATTGCTGTTGCAAAAGGCGGCACACGATATCGACGTTATTCACTGGCTGGTCGGCAGCCATACCACTCGGGTGGCGGCAATGGGCAAATTGTCGCTATACGGAGAAAATACCAACCGGCTGAAACCGGGTGATTTCGTTCCCCACGCACAATTTAACCCAAAAAACTGGCCGCCGGAAGACCAGACCGGGTTATACCCGATAGTAGACGTCGAGGATATCAGCGCAATGCTGATGGAGATGGAAAATGGCGTACAGGCGACCTATCAGCAATGCCATTTTACCCCGGATGCCTGGCGCAATTATACCGTGATTGGTACTCGCGGCAGAATAGAAAATCAGGAAGATGGCAATGGCAGAGTAGTGGTCTGGAATAAACGTTTCGATGGCTGCAACTCCAATGGCGATATCGTTTATGATATTATGCCAGAGACCGGAAGTCACAGCGGTGCCGACCCGAAGATAGTCGAAGAGTTCGTCCGTTACGTGTTGTATGGCATACCAACCCTGACCTCGCCACTGGCCGCCAGATACGCGGTTTCCGCCGGTGTAGCCGCCACCGAATCAATTCGCGACGGCAATACCCCACGGGCAATTCCGCCGATTGCGGATGATTTGGTGGAGTATTTTAGTAAGCAATAGAAGAGAAATGGCGTGGCAAATTAAAAATTAAAAATGCAAATTAAAAATTATTTAGATCGGAAGTTATCTAGTAATTTAAACCACCCCCTGCCCCCTCCTTGCCAAGGAGGGGAGTTTATTGGAGTAATTACAGGACTTTCGCCTTTTTATAATATCGTAGGGGCAATCCCTTGTGGTTGCCCGATATGACTGAGTACAATCGAAAGTCCTGTAATTAATAAAAATACCGGATAAATCCTATATTTAACTACAAAGAACACAAAGAGTACAAAAGAAAATCATTTAATCATATAAATCCGTGGTTCAGACAATGGGAAACTCCCTCCGTCACTGCGGTGACACCTCCCTCGGCGATGGAGGCATAAATTACCATTTGCAATAATTTTTAATTTTGCATTTTTAATTTGCAATTTCTCTCTTCTCTCTTCCAAATTTCTCTCTTCTTTTTACGGGTCTTCCAGCGGCAGCGGGGCTTTATCATCATCTGTCTTTATGGTGCGAACTTTTGTGGGGATATTGGAGTTTTTCTTGTATTCGAAAATCTGCCATTGTGCTGTTGATTTGGCAATGCGGAAATCTACGTAGTTGGTTTTGTATTCCCGCACCAGTATCCCCGGCAGCATTACTTTGTTTAATATAATCAGGTGAAATCGCTGCAGTTCGAGACGTTCATATTTTGTCAGTCTTTCAGTTATTGGTTTATCTCTGGGGGATATCGAGTGTATTTCCCATCCCTTATTGGTGATATTCTGATAAATGCCCAGGTCAATCAGCCTTTGCCTTGCCTTGCGTAATTCATCGACTGCTGTTGTCCCGATTTTTGCTGCTTCAGCATTAATTTTCTCGTAATTAGCGGTGTAGAACACCGGGTCATTTATCCATTCGTTAAGTAATCTTTCGATAACTTCCTTGACTGAAATATTGATAATATCCAATGGTTTAAGTAATGGTTGACTGCTGGTTATCGCGTCATTACGTTCGGTAATCCACCGCATATTCAGGCTGCCGGGCGGGTTGGCTTCTCTTGCGGCTTTTAATTTGTCAAACATTACAATCATTTTCTGACATGCCTGGTAAATTATACTGCTATCTTTAGGATTATATCTGCGTTTTAATAATTCATTTGCTAATCCGCTACCCTCGCCATTAATGCAATCAACCAATGCCTTCCAGTTACGTATCTGGTAGGGTGGTACGCCTTCTGCCGGCAGTAATGCCTGGGTGTCATACCCGATATTTGTATCACCCGCGGCATAATGGATATCAATTAATCGATTCTGCTGGTCATAGGTGCGCAGTTCATTATCGGGGCAATATACGCTTATTATCGCCGGTGCTGACCATCCTTCGCCGGTACTGGCGAATACGCCGATATCCACCCGATTGGTTTCTATCGTACTGCCATCCTCAACAGGAAAACGGTCATGCCAGTTAATGGCAAGCTTGGCTGTAGTGCCATCTTTTGATGGTTCAATAGTCACCAGTTTCGGGTCTCCCTGTAAAAGAGTCCAGCGATATTTCAACGGCCTGTGCATCCAGTCGTAACTGCCGGAAGTACTGACTGTCATGCGCATAGTGCGATCCCAACGGCGAAATACTCGACCGATTACACATGGAGTATCGCATAACTTCTCAGATGGCATATCTTTTGGTGCGTTTATTCCCGGTCTAACACGATCTTCTTTGATTACTTTTATTATTGGCAATGGCAGGATATCTTTCGTCGTCATGGCATGTGCCGCTTTTACCATTTTTAATTCGTTTATCTGATCTCCGCGGAAAACTGCCGGGTTAGCCTTGCCGGTGAAATAATCCTCCGGTTTAACCACCTGGTTATTGCTGGCGCGCAGGATAGCTTGCAGCGTGGGAATCAGCAGTCCTTTCTTTAATAAGATTTTTTTTGTTTCAGGTTGAAATGCCGCTGTTGTATGGATAAATGCATTGAGGAATGGGATGTCGCTGCCAGATGAACCTTTGGATAACAGTGTATAAAGGCTGTTAATTGGCAACAAATCCCCGTAAAAACCCTGGCCGTTATGCCCGGGCAGATAGTCGTGGTGAGCGGGATATACATAAAGATTGTTGCCGCGATATTGTTCATACAGTTTTGACATGCTGGTTTGTTTCACCATTGCGTGGCGCGGGTTGCACCCGCCGCGTTCCGGCTGCGACGAGGTGGATGAATTGCCAAACGCTACATGGGGCAATACCCCCAGGAACAACGCGTAATCTTCATTTTTCGCTTTTTGTTTTGCGGTATATGCCACTCGCTGCAACTGTGGGTAAAGCGACATTTGTATCGCCGCGTGGTCGCGGTCGCGATTGTCATAAAAATCACCCGCGTTTCCTGCCGCCGTTCCATCCGCGAACCACTTATTCAGCAATTCCTGGGTTTCATCTTTTTCCTCCAGGCATGGCCGGTTTGGTGCTTTTTCTACCGGTTTTATTTCAGCAGGAGGAGTTGCCGGCGTGTTAATCTCTTTTTGCAATTCTTCATATTTTTCAACCAGTGACTGCCACAACAACGCTGTCTCACTCGGTTCAAGATTTCCTTTATCCATCAATATCAACTTGCCGTATGCCGGCGAGTTCGCCCAGAACATCTCTCGTTCAGGACGTTTGGGGTTCAGCAAATCAACGACTCTATCAGCAGCCTGTTGCCCATATTGGGAAATGCCCCACATTGTTTCGATTCCCAACCGCATTTCCTGCCCCGGTTTATATGCCTCTCCTTCCGGTCGCAGTATTTTCCAGTCGATTTTCATAATCTGCAGATAACCTTTTCCATCCGCATCCGGCTTAAAACTCATCTCTATACCTTTGCCGACCGCCTGTTCAATCGACTTTACCGACTTTCCGCCGGGGGTCATATCGGCATAAACTACGTAAGAAACAGCCTGTTTTCCTTCGGTGTACCAGTAACCGTCAATATGAACCAGGTAAATAGGGTTAGTCGGCCTGTCCGCCAGGTCCGGACTGGTATTGAATCGCAACTGCACAGTATCACCACACCATGACATGCCTACTGATGTCTTTGGGTCAACATGATTGACCATCGGGGTTGGATCCTTAAATTCAAAGGCAAGGTATAAGCTGGTTTTATCATACATTGAAGTAA
>JBIJDE010000437.1:0-4453 GCA_044344305.1 Armatimonadota bacterium | reverse complement strand
TCAGGTATGTAAAGAAATAAATGACGATACTACACGGAAACGAGAATACGAAAACCTGGTTGAAATAAAAGATAACTATCCCAAATATGTCCTGCGTATAGATAATTTCGGACCAGGCAATAATGAAGGTATTATCACGATGCACATTGCTGACTTTCTAATGCTTGCTGAATTGTAAAATATCAATAATTAACGCAAACACACAAATTAATACTGTAAAACCCAAAACTGGGTAAAAATCCCCAAAAATTACGGAAATCGGCAAATATTGCCAAATTATTTTATTAATACCTGATTTTTACAATTTATTCCCATGAGGGGTCTTGTAAATTTGCATTAATTTACACAATAATGCAAACAAGCGTTTTCTCATTCATAACCTATTTATTTTATTATACGATTTTGTATACGAATTTTTCTTATTTTCAAATTTATTTTTATTTTTTTTGGAATATCTATTGACTCCCCGGGTATAGTGTGGTAATTTTTGGTAACACTCACCCTGAATTATCGGGTTGAATGTCGCTTTTTCTTGATTTTTGGGAGTTATTGCCCATAATCAACATGGGGAATGAATGGATCTATACGGTGAATCCGAGGGTCATGTAGTTGACGATCGAAACCGAATATGTGTTCCTAACCGCTTCAAATCATTTTTTGAACTGGGTGGTTATCTCATGCGCGATTTTAGCGGAAATTGTTTAGTTTTTAATCCAGCATCACGTATGGAAACAGTTAAGGCGCAGATAACCGATTTAAAACAACAGTTATCATCAAGTGATCCTACCTGTTTTATCCAGGTTCAGCAAGCCAGCGAGTTATTATCTCGCTATATTGGCATTATGCAGCCAGTGTTGATGGATGCTCAAGGTAGAATCGCGTTGCCATCCGGTTTGAAACGTCGCGCTGGAATAAACAACACTGTTGTGTTTTTGGCGTTAGGTGATCATTTGGAAATTTGGGATCAGGAAAAGTGGGAACAGTATGAAAACAGCAGCCTGAACCCGGAATTCATGACACAGACGTTATCTGCGGTCGCTCCGATAAAACGGAGCGAAAAAGAGTAGTTGCCATTTAGTTGGCCGATTTTTTTCTCCGGTCTGTATAAATATGCGTAATGCAGGCCGCGGAGTCCAGGTGGTCACCTTGGACTTCATCGCACAGTAGAAGTTTTTTCATTGTCGACGGGTTACACCGTCTCGCAGCAACATCAAAGCAACGTTTTACGTTTGAGGTGACCAAATGGCAAATTCGGCAGCAGCATTAAAACTTGAGTCAGATAATCATGACGGTGGTGGTGGATTAGTAACTGAACATAATGTTATGATCCAAGAGTCTCCTTTCATCAAGTCTTTAAAACAAAAAAAAGTAATTATTATGTGTGGTTTGTTCGTGTGCTTTTGCATATTGGCATTCTGTCAGGTAATAATCGCAAACCAGGACTATCAGCGTCAGCGCGTCAGCAGACAATTAGCATTGTTGGAAAATGAAAAACGCCACAACATGCTGGAATTAGAAAAATCGGCATCTACGATACAGCTTATAGAAAAAGCAACAAAAATCGGGCTGGCACACCCAAGCAATGAACGGGTACACATCATAAAATCTGCCAGCACTGGACCATCACGCCAGATAGCCAAAGTAAAAAGCACAAAGAGCGCATGGGCAAAACAAGGGTCAATGTGGGCGGCTGTATTTAAAAGAATCGGCCATGGTCCCGGTGTTGCGACGCTCAACGATTAAATATTCATTATTAAATTATCGAGCCTTCCTCACCCAAACAGGAAGGCTTTTTTTATTCGTATTCTGGTGATGTAATGACTGAGTCAAATCCACGTAAACCGTTATTTAAAAAAAATATTCTATTTGCCAGCAGATGGTTTGGCATGATTTTCATTGTCATATTTTTATGGTTGGCGGCACTACAGATATTTCAAGCCGGTCATTTTGCAGAGATGGGAAGTGGGCGCGAAACCAGAGATAGTATTCGCCATCAACGCGGCAGAATATTGGACAGAAATAATAAAACCATGGCAATTGACGACATTTCAATTTCTGTCTATTGTGACCCGGTTATGATAACCTTCCCCGGTGATTCAAAAGCAGAGGCCATGTATGACCCGAATTCAATATACAAATCTAAAGATGGACCAATTGATTTTGTTGTTAAGAATCTTGCACCAATCTTTGGCTGGAACGAAAATGAGTTATTTAAAGAAATAACCCGCATACCAGATTTTGTATGGATAAAACGACGGGATATTTCTCCAGATGCTATAGCAACGATAAAAAGCTATGGGCTGGCAGGTGTAAAAGTTGCTCCTGATGGCAGAAAATATTTCATTGAGTTTGACGCGTTAGATTTCAAATACACTGATGGCATATCCGACAGTATCGGTAAAATTATTGATATGACTCCATTGGTAATAGAAAATGAATTGAAAATACTTTCTGATAAGAAGAAAGAGTATTTAGAATATATAAAGATAAACCCAAATGTGAATGTAACTCCAACTTTAAATTCAAAAAAGCAGATAAAAAAAATTCGTAATTATAGGCTAAGCGAAACAGCAACAACACTTGAAAGAAAACAGATAGAAGACCTGCGGTTAGCCGGGATTAAATTTGTTGATGCCGGGCAAAACATATCAATAGGTTGTTATACCAAAGCTTTTCGCGGAATATCTCCATTAGCGAGTATTGATGATACCGCCGCCATGCTGGCACCTATTCTGAAGATGAAACCAGTAAAACTAAAACGAGTGATGCAGGGAAAATTACGTTACGTATCAATAAAGAAAAACCTTACTGATACTCAATTCAAAAAGTTCAGCGTATTACAGGCTTCATTATTCGTGGTGAAACCTGGAAAAATTTTAGAATCAAATGGTGAAAATAATGATCAACCACAATTAAGATTAATAAAAGCTTCCGAAAGACTTTATCGATTAATTCACAATTTGAAAAAAGATGACCCTTTGCAACCGAGACCCGGTAAAAAAGAGTTAATATCTCTACAGAATATTCAAACTCAATTAGTACAAGGTTCACCTAATGGCAAATTATTAACCATAGGTGATAAAGCAAAGAACAGTTCAATTATTTTACCAATTAAAAGATTAATTTTAGCACTTGATAACAGTCCTATTCCCGGGGTAGTATACGGTCTACCCGGTGTGAGAACAGAGGAAAAAATGGTGCGTGAATATCCGTATAATTCGGTATTATCACAAACACTGGGTTACATGGAGCAAACCAGCGAAGATAAGTTTGAAGGTGTATTCGGGTTAGAAAAGTGGCTGGAACCAGAATTGGCAGGAGTTGACGGTGAAGAAATTCAGATACACGACGGCCGTGGTAATGCTGTTCCCAACACTTACAAAAAAAACGACCCGGTTGATGGCAAAGATGTAAAAACCACCATTGATATTAATATCCAGGAAATAGCTGAAGAAGAGATAGCAAAATCAGTAGCAAAACATAAAGCAAAAGGCGGCATTTGTGTAGTGATGAATCCCAAAAACGGGGAGATACTGGCGATGGCCAGTACCCCGAGTTGGGACGCTAACAAACGCGGTGAATACAAAGGATCTTGGATTAACCCTATAATAAGTAATGTATACGAACCAGGGTCTACCTTCAAACTCATAATCACTACTGCGGCACTCGATTCTGGAAAAATTTCCCCTGGCCAGCAATTTATTAATTGTACCGGCGCGTTATCCATCGCTGGTGGCCGACCAATTCATGAGGCGCATAATGCCCATGGCCCAACTGATGCCAAACGATTGATGGAACAATCATGCAACCTGGGTGCGGCACTGCTGGCATACCGAATGGGGTACGACAAAACAGTAGAATGGGTACGAAAGTTCGGTTTTACTCAACGTACTGGATTAGAAAAATCAATTAACAGCAAATTAAGATACGTCACTGAAGCCGCGGGAAGAATGCCGCTGAAAGAAATGCACGAACGCGGTTCAACGCTGGCACAGGTCGGTTTTGGACAATCAATTACCATAACCCCGTTGCAATTAGCTGCCGCATATTCATCAATTGCTAATAAGGGTGTATATATTGCCCCGCATTTACTGCCAGATGACCAAATGGCTACCCCGCCGGAAACACATCGGGTATGCAAAGAAAAAACCGCAAAATGGATGATGGATTATATGGAAAATTGTGTTATGAATGGCACCGGAACCGCCTCAGCAATTGCCGGTTATCGTGTGGGAGGCAAGACAGGCACAGCACAAAAAGCAGTAAGTGGTTTTGGCTATTCAAAAGGCCTGCACGTAGGTTCATTTGTCGGTGTAATGCCCATGGATGACCCGCAATTAGTGATAGTTGCCGTTGTTGATGAACCAACCGCCGGCTATTATGGTGGTGTGGTCGCTGCCCCGGTAGTACAAGTAGTTGGCGAAAAAGCACTGAAATTTATGAATATATTACC
>JBIJDE010000436.1:0-4455 GCA_044344305.1 Armatimonadota bacterium | reverse complement strand
TAAGGTCATACCGCTACTTTTGATAGTCATTATCTCCCCTATGTAGTAATAATATCAATATTTGTTAAAATTGATAAGTAGTGAAAACTAAATTCTAATTCTTTGTCCAGATAAGACGCATTAAAATGATTTTAACATCATTCTCGCTTAATGTTTTTATAATCACCGATTCAGGTTTATTGATCTTCATTTCTTCTAAAACTTTTTTTAAACTATATAGATTTGTAACAGGTTTGCCATTCATTTCTGTAATAAGATCGCCTGCTTGTAAATTAGCAAGATCAGCCCACGTAGAAACTTCTACACCTTCAACATATGCACCTTTTTGCTCTTCACTCCATGCATTATCTGCCTTATCAAACCATGTGATGTCGCGCGCGCTAAACCCGCAAATAGTTTCATCATAAGTTGGCATATCCCGTGGAGAACGTGGTGATTGTGATAATTTAATTTTAATATTTACAGGCTTCTTATTGCGAATTATTTTTAATGAAACAACTGTACCGATGGAGTATTGTCGTATCATATCATTAAAAGTGTCTACTTCTTCTGGTTCGCTGGTTTCTATTTGCAAATTATCAATTGCAACTATAATGTCGCCAATTTTCAATCCAGAAGTTTCTTTTTCTGTATTTGGATATATACGGGTAATTCTAACCCCGGTTCTACCTTCTAATCCAAGCGAAGTCGCCAAGTCATCTGTCAGAACTTGAACTTTTATTGGCATCCATGGACGAAGCTTTTCCATACCGCGGGTTATTTTACTTCGTTCTCCGATATGAACTACAGTTAACATTTTCTCGTTTTTACGAGTAAACTCTACTATTACAGAAACCTGTTCAGTTTTCCCATTAATTGCAGACCGGGTAATTTTTAATAAATCATCAATATTTTTACAGTCTTTACCGTCGACTGAGGTGATAAAATCACCTTCAGTGAGTGGTGGTTTTGCAGTGCTTGCCTGTCCACCATCCTGCAAACTTGCTATTTGTACTCCCCAATTAACCTTTTTATTCTTTAGTAAATCCATTTCCGGTATTGTGTTTGCTGACATTCCCCATGTTGTTAAATAATGTTCTTTTTCGATAATTGTTGGTCTGATTATAGGGGTAATTTTAGTAATAACTTCTTTCTCATTCTGTATATATTTTATCTCTATTTCTTTTCCTATTGGCAATCTAAATAACACTTGATTAAATACTGGGACATCTTCATCTGTTCTGACATCAATATCAGAGCCATTAATTGAAGTTAGAATATCACCTGTTTTAATATGGCATTTATCAGCAGGTGATCCTGGCATTACAGAAGTAACTAATATTCCCTTAGTGCCTTTCTTAATAGCGGTTATTTTCTGGAAAGAAAAGCCGAACCAACCACGAATTATCTTTTTGTCTTTAATTAATTTATCAGCAGATTCTTTTGCGAGATTACCGGGAATAGCACCAGATAAACCCAAATCCACTTCGTTAATTCCAATAATTTCGCCAGCCATATTTACCAGTGGGCCACCGGAGTTTCCCGGAAATATTGCCGCGTCATGCCCTATCCATCGAATAGCACTGCCGACATCTTCACCGTCAAGACTTAAATATCCGCCATCGTAATCTGGCATAACTAATTCTGTGTTACTGACAATTCCCATGGTGACTGATTGTGAATAAGCAAGTGGACTCCCCATTGCAAGTACAAAATCACCGGCTTTTACATCGTCAGAGTTGCCAAATACGCCGGGAGTAAATTTGCGGTTAGTTGTTGTGGCACGCAACTTTATGACTGCAATATCAGTTAAAGCATCTGAACCTATTAAATCAGCTTCTATCTCTTCTTTATTACTCATGGTACAGGATATGTAAATGGCTTTACCAGCGACATGGTGGTTGGTTATGATATAACCATCTTCGCTGATAATTATTCCGCTGCCATATCCTTCTTGTTTAATTTCTTTTCCTTCCTCAAACTCATTAGAAATAACATGGATTCGTACCAGAGCCGGTTTGATTATGAAAACTGCTTTTTCCAGCATTTTTCTATAACCGGTGTCAGGAACATTAGCATCTTGTGCTTGTAAATTGATTATTAACATACAGATAAATGCACATGCGAATATCTGTGAAAAGGTATATACCTTCATTAATCTCTCCTATTTCTATTCTTTTACGCTTAAGACATCAATTACTTTCTGTAATAGTGATGACATAGTAAATGGTTTTTGAACAAAATGTGTTCCTTCAGCCAGCATACCTTCAGTAGCGATTACATTCTCTGAATATCCGGAAACGTAAATTACATTTAATTCAGGTTTAATAGCCAATAATCTTTGGGCTAATTCACGACCATTAAGTTTCGGCATTACGATGTCAGTTATTAACAAGTTGATTTTGTCTTCATTTGAACGGAAAATATCAATTGCTTCTAATGGGTCAAGTGTACTGAATACCTCAAATCCACGTGCTGCAAGAATATCGACTGCTAACGCTCGTACAAGGTCATTGTCTTCAACTACTAATACTGAAGTCGTTTTGATAGGGACATTGTTTAAACTGGTAGCATCTCCAGATGGTGATATTATTTCAACAAAACCTTCAACAGCAGGGATTAATACTGTAAATGTAGTGCCTTTACCAACAGCACTGGTTACTTTTATATCACCATTATGTTGCTTAACTATGCCATATACCGTTGCCAATCCTAAACCGGTTCCTTTATTAGGTGCTTTAGTAGTAAAGAATGGCTCAAATATATGTTGAATGGTTTCATCGTTCATACCACATCCGGTATCGGTCACCATTAATCTCACATAACGGGTGGCTTTTAAATCGCTCCAGTTTTCTGCTTCTGCTTCGGTTAAATCATATTCATCCACGATAATCGTTATAACGCCGCCATCCTGCATAGCGTCACGCGCATTAACTACAAAGTTCATTACCACTTGCTGCATTTGGGACGGGTCAGCCTTTACCACGCACAAATCAGGTGACATACGGGTAATTAATTCTAATTTACTACCGACCATGCTACGTAATATCATTGTAAAGTCATCAACTAATGACACCATGCTTAATGCCTTTACCTCAAGGACTTGTTTGCGTCCGTATGCTAATAGCTGCCTGGTTAATTGGCGTGCTTTTTCTGCTGCTTGCAATGCTTGATTTAAGATAGGGAAGAGTGGGTTATCCTGCTGCATTTGAACCAGAGCCAATTCGGTATATCCTATCATTGGTGATAATAAATTATTTAAGTCGTGAGCAACACCACCAGCTAATCTTCCGATGGCTTCAATTCGCTGTGAACTACGCATTTTTTGTTCGAAATTAAGACGCGCTTCTTCTTCTTGTTTTCTATCAGTAATGTCCATAGCCAGGAATAACGCTGCTTTTCGCCCCTCGTAGGTTAATGGTGACATCGTTACCTGCCACCATATTATTTCACCACGTATTGATGTCGCATCGTCCTGGGTTATGGAAACGCCAGAATCGATTACGCCACGTGCATTGTCAAGTTGATATCTGGCAACATCTGGTGGGAAAATATCAAACATTGTTCTACCGATGAAATCAGGTACTTCACCGCCTAATGTTTGTGCTGCTTGTTTATTAATAAATCGAAATATTCCATCATAATCAAAAACGATAATGATTTCACTGACAGTATTAACTATTAATCGGTGACGTTCCTCACCTTCTTTCATTACTTGGTCTGTTCTCATTCTTTCTGTGATGTCGCGTTCAATTAAAACAACTACTTCTGGCAATCCACTATCATTTAATACTGGGGCACCATTAATTTCTACTTGAAAAGTGCTCCCATCTTTGCGCTGTGCAGTAAATACATCAGATTTTTGGAAACATTTCTCGAAAATAGTCGATATAAAGGTGTTTAATCGTTCTTTATCTTTATCAGCAACCAGAGTATTAACCGGTAAATTTGCTAAAATTATTTCATCAATATTTCGGAAACCATGAGATAATGCTGAACGTTGATTAGCCCTTTTTATTATAAATTTTTTATCAACATGAATAATAGAATCTGGCGAAGATTCAGATAAAGCTCGGTATGTTTCTTCTTCCATTTGTAAAGCATCAGTTGCATTTTTAACCATGGTGATGTCATTAACAGTCAAGAATAATTCACGTGGATGGTCATCACCGATTCGAAACTCTGGAACAGCATCTACTGATACCCAACGGTAAGAGTTATCACGCGGGTTATACATTCCCATCGTGGCAGATGCTGGTTTGCCTGTTCGTACAGCAATATTTGACGGGTATTCCCAAACAGGGAAGGGAGACTCATCTTCACGAACTGCTGCCCAGTTTTTGTCATTAATATTTCGATTTAACAGTTCATCGTGAGATATTCCGAATATCTTTTCAGCGGCAGGATTAGCATCGGTGATTTGTCCTGAATTGCGTAAATATAAAACCCCCTGCATCATTCTTTCAAATAGCAGGC
>JBIJDE010000435.1:0-4457 GCA_044344305.1 Armatimonadota bacterium | reverse complement strand
TGTCATCTTTTAACTTTAAAATATTTTATTTATTATCAATTTTATTTTTATATTCTACAATATCATTTTCTGCTCCGGCAGGTATTGTCACATTAAATTCACCTGCAGATGGCACAACAAATATTCAAACCCCAGTTTCATTAGTGTGGACAGCACCCACTAATACTGATTTCTTTTTATATACCATTCAAATTGCTACAGACGCATCATTTCAAACGCCAATAATAAATGAGAATACGACTACAACAATTTATTCAGTCAGTCGTTATTTAACTTCAAATACTAAATTTTTCTGGCGTGTATTAGCATTGCAAAAACTGAATCTTAATGCTCCTACAACCGCGTATTATATTTCTAATCCTTGGGTATTTTACACTGCTGATAACCTTACGCCTGTAAAAGTTAAAGTACCAGGAACGCCAACATTATTAACTCCTACAAATAATTTAACTACAGTACCTCTTTCAGCCAGGTTAATCTGGAATAGTTCATCGCTTGCAACATCATACTCTTTGCAGCTGTCTATAGATAATCGCTTTACTACCTCATCATTAAAGATTAGTAAGGATAATTTATTAAGTACAACTTATGATACCGGGTATGTCAGTGGTACATTAGAAACAATTTTAAAACCTGGAACACGATATTATTGGCGAGTGCGCGCTGTAAATGCCGGTGGCGTAAGTGCCTGGTCGAATTTCTATTCATTCATCACTACCTCAACAATTCAAGTAACTCCTCCACCGTCATCTGTTGAGCTCATGACGCCAGGAAATGGTGTTACTTTAAATTTAGATAGTATATCAAATGCGAATTTTTTATGGGGTTCTTCTGCTAAAGCAACATCATATACTCTTCAGATATCAACTGATATTACTTTTACAACTCTGAAGAAATCTGTTACTACGACCGCAACTAACAGTCTGGTAGATATCTCAAATTTTGAAGCTACAAGATTCTATTGGCGCGTTTTAGCTACTAATAGTAATGGTAGTGCAATATCTGCTGTCAGAATGTTTACAGTGATGCCGCCGATGTTAATCTCACCTTTAAATGGTGAAATAATTGAGGATGATGGTAACCAGTTAATATTCAGATGGGATAATATTCATTATGTTTCTGATATAACATCTCCATTATATGATCCTAATACTCCTGTTTATTATGTTGTTTTTCAATATGCAGATAATCCTAATTTCATTAACGCTACTTCTACACTACCTATTCCAACGACGTCTTATTCATTGGCAAAGACAACATTTACAAAAGGCGTTACATATTATTGGCGATTGAATATATCATCTTATTATTCATACACGTCAGTACGATCATTTAAAATAATTGCCTCTCAGGCAACACTTGTCATTCCAACTGCACCTGTACTTAATAAACCAGCGAATAATACTGTTGTTGCATTAAATACAACATTAAATGCAGACGCACCAATAATTTTTGATTGGTCACCCGCTCAGGCTGGTGTTTCTTATACTTTAACGATAGCATCAAATAATACACTTGCTACTGTTGAAACTACAATTAACACCAATACATTAACAGCATCTATTGCTAAAAATTCTGCATTATTACCTGTCGGTGATCATTATTGGCGTGTATTAGCTACAAATGCAAACGGAGCTTCAAAGTCGGAAATTCGAAAGTTTACTATTAAAAACATTGTAACTCCTACTGCTTTCAGTACTACTTTAATTAGCCTTACATCACCAACTACCAGCAGCATAGTTTCGGCCGCTTCAGTTAAATTATCGTGGAAAGATATCACTAATCCTACCGCGTATGGTACTTTAAAATACAATCTTCAGATATCATCAGATATTAACATGACGAATCCTATTCTTGATACGAAGATTGATTCACCATTAACGGGTGGAGATGTAGAATATGCCATAGGTTCTGATTTCGGTACTACCAAAGCAATTTTAGTTCCAGGAACTAAATATTATTGGCGGGTAAACCTTAATGATTCATTATCAGGGTTAACAACAAATTGGTCAACTGTATGGTGCTTTACAACCGAACAGACAAAAGTACAAACAAGTCCCAGCGTACCAGCACTGGTATCCCCCGCAGATACTGCAACTGGTATTGGTTTAAATCCTACTTTTTGTTGGAATCCAGTTGACCAGGCTGATTATTATCATTTCCAGCTTTCAACCTCAAATACATTTGCGTCAATATTATACGATAAAGATCAGGTAACCAGCATTAGTGTGAATTATCCAATCACATTAAATCTGAATACGACATATTACTGGCGAGTACAATCAGTCAATATTGTTGGCATCAGTGCATATACTACCGGGCAATTCACTACTCGCGATACTACAGAAGCACCATTATTATTAACACCAGCTAATGATGGTACTACAGGAAATGACGCAATTACATTTTCATGGAATACTATTGCCGGGGTTACAGCATATCAGTATGATTTATCATCAGATAATGGTTTTGCTAATATTTTGCTTACACAGACTATTGCATCACCAACAACATCTACAACTATTACAAATGCTGATGTAACATTAGTAAAATCAAATCGGTATTATTGGCGTGTATTTGGCAAAACAGGTGCAGGGTTGGGGCAGGTATCACCCGTATGGTCATTTACTATTCAGACAGATTATCTGCCGGCAAATGGTGCTATTAATCAAGCTTTAAAACCGGTACTTAGCTGGCCAATACCGTCTACTGCTGCTAATGCTCAGATTTCTTATCAGATTCAAGTTTCTAAATATCAGGGATTTGATTATGTTTTATTTACTAAAACAGGATTGGCTGCTAATAGTATAATAGTTCAAGCAAATGATACTTCAGCGGTATTAAGCAACAATACAACCTATTATTGGCATGTCAATACTATCGTAAATGGTATTTCGAGTGGATGGTCATTCCCATATAGATTTACAACCCTTGCATCATTGTTGTCATTACCTGGTAAAGTAACTTTGTTAACTCCTGTTACTAACACATTAAATGTTGATACTAATGGCTTAACATTTAATTGGAATCTGGGTGCTAATGCTTCAAGTTACAACCTGCAAATCTCCACCAGTGCAAGTTTTTCACCAGTTGTTTTGAGTCAGACAGGGATTGCTAATGCATCCTATACTTTATCAGCATCACAAAGTGGTAAGTTATTACCAAATAAAAATTATTATTGGCGAGTTCAGTCTGAAAATGCAACTGGTACCAGTGCATGGTCAACTTATTTTGTTTTCAAGACGAAACAATTGGCTGTAATAACACTTGTGAAACCGATATTAATATTACCTGTAGATAATTCAATAAAAGCAGTTGGTGCCGTAACATTTACTTACTATCCAGTATCTGGTGCGACAGGATATAATCTTGTTATTGCTGATGCATCAGATTTTAATGTTAATTCTATAATAGCGGATGTAAACTCATCAACACTTACACCATTGACCCAAAAATACACTTTCCTGAAGGCAGGAACATATTATTGGCATGTGAAAGCAATCCGGGATTTAAATTTAACTGATAATATAATTGATGGTGAAAGCGAATTTTCTGTATATCGTACATTAATTATTCAATAAACCGCTCTGTAGGTATTCACCGAAGGGCATGAATGTGATATTCTATGTTTGCCGCTGTAAACGGATAGATAAAAATAATGTTTAAATTGGGAGAAATATAAAATGACTGGTGACATCCAGGAATTAGAAGAAGTAAATCCGACTATCGCCGAAGGTGGTGTCGTAAATGAATCACGCAGCAATGATTATGAAAAGCTGTGGCAGAATTTGTCGGATTTGAAAGAAAAGGGCGAGAAGATTAGCGTGCTGGTAATTGATGCTGGCAAAGGCGGTCTGGAAGTTAGCATGGGCGTCCGCGCTTTTGTTCCTCGTTCGCAAATTGCAACAAAAAATTTGAACAATTTAGAGCGTTATATTGGACAAACTATTGATGTGAAAATAACAGAGGTTAATCGTGAAGATGGCCGCGTTATTCTTAGTGAGCGCATTGTAGCTGATGAAATTGCGAAAATAGAACGCGAAGAGACATTGTCCAAACTGAAACCCGGGCAGATTCTGACCGGCAAAGTGGTTCGGATTAAAGAATTTGGCGCATTCGTAAATATCGGTGGTGTTGATGGCTTACTTCACATTGGCGATATGACATGGGAACATATTGAAAAACCGGAAGAAGCTGTTAAGTTAGGCGATGAATTGGAATTGAAAGTTCTTAAAATAGAACAGAAAAAAGATGATTATCGCATATCACTCGGTTTAAAACAGTTAACTGATGACCCATGGATTGTTGCACGTAATGAATATGGCGAAGGCACCTCGGTTGAGGTTGAAATTGTTCGTTTGGCAACCCTTGGCGCAATTGTTAGATTGATGAAAGGTGTTGAAGGTCTTATACCTAATGAAGAACTTTATGAACACAGAAATGTTACTGAAGAAGAT
>JBIJDE010000434.1:0-4468 GCA_044344305.1 Armatimonadota bacterium | reverse complement strand
CACTGGCGGAGATAGTTTTTATTCGTCCGCGTCTTTCCCCCCCTACCCCAAATATTCCTTGAACCATTGCGCCACCGGTTTCTATAATCACTCCTTCGTTATCAATTACTTTGGTGATTTTTCCAGATATATACGCTTTTAAATTTAGAGGTGTTGCAGGTTCGCGGATGCCGACCATGCCACTTGTACGGCTTATATATTCAATTGTACCTTCAAAAGGAGAATCAATTTTAGATCCAAAAAATCCCATAAATCCTTTCGTTTCAGCAATCACATCACCTTTCTTGATAGAATCGCCTTCCTTGACTTTCATAAATTGCATAATTTCATTCTGATTTAATGCTAACTTTTCGGCTACTCGGACTACATTAACCGGACCTGGCAATAATGCTCGGGCAATTACATCTTCCGCGTCAACGTTATCACCCACCTTTACCATTACTTCACCATTTATGGGAAGACGGCGCAGACGGCTAATTACCGCTGAAGAAGTAACCAGTAAACCAGGAGTATAAGCTGCCGACATTAATTAACCTTTCACTGTTGATGCACGTGGTTTTAATATTGAATACAGTCGTAAATGCATCGGAATTCTTTCACCTTTACATGCTTTCAATAATAAATTAGTAGCATTTTCACCCAAGTCTTCTAATGGAGGACGCAGACTGGTAAGTGATTCTTTCTTTGCCATTTCTAAATCGTCAAATCCGACTAATCCATAATCAGACCCCAACTTTTTACCAGTTTCCTTTAATTGTTTTATAATAGTAAACGCCATAATATCATAAGGAGCAATGAAACCACGTGGTTCACCTGAAGCTGACAATTCAAATATACCTGATTTAACACATTCGGTTATAAACTCATTCTCTCGTTGTCGTATTTTATCCCGAACTTCTTTGGTGAAAAATTCATTTGCTGCCCAATCTTTTATAATATTTGGTGGATAAACGGTCAACTTAACTTTACTACCACCTAATTGTCTGACAGCGGCAACAGCACCTTCATATCTTTCATTTGCCCATTCATCCTCAATAGGTAATAAAAATAGTAATTCACGATATCCAGCAGCTATCAGATGCTCTGCTGCTTGATAACCTAAATGACGATTATCTATAGACAATCGTGGAATAGGACTAATACCATCTGAAGCAGATACATATAAAATTGGAATATTGACATTACCTGATGCAGCATTAATTAATTCTTCGTATATTCCCTGGCGATCAAAAATATTTATTACACAAACAGCTTCTACACTCATTTCAATTAATTTCGCCAAACCTTCTTTAATCGAAATATGATTGCTTTCACCCGGTGTACCCAAATTAATTCTTACAATTTCGGCATTACTTGATTTCGCTGTATCAGCCATTATATCAATAATACGAGTGACCCAATTTTGTTCATCATTATCATCTTCTAAAACAGATTCGCTGATATGCAATATCCCTAATTTGACACCAGCAAAATCACCTTCTGTTGCAAATACAACATCATCAGCAACAAAAGTACCTCGACCGCCATGTGATGTTAAAACCCCTTCATCGAGAAGAACAAGGATAGCGCGTTGTAGAGTATTAACTGCGACACCGTATTCTTCTGCCAATTGCCGACGACCTGGCAACATAACGCCTTGTTTCCATTCGCCACGACGAATACGTGCTCTTAAATCAGATTCAATTTGCAGATATGCATGATCAGATACCGGAGATTTTACTTTATTTAATGCTTTTTTCATTTTATGCAACCCAGCTTTCTTGCCGTCAAAATCAATGTTTGAGGACTGTTATATTATATAAAATTACACTGGAAAATGCAAAATATATTGCATAAATATACTAATTTTCATGTTAATTTTTTACCTATCATTAATTGCTTTGCTGGTATACCGGTATAGCATTTAAATTGACACGAGAAATGAAATGTATCAAAAAAAACAAGCCTAAATGCTATTTCTATTACAATCTATCCTCTACCATATCAGCAACTAATAATATATTTTTCGATAATGTGCATGTTTTTCCAACTTTTCTATTTAAAATTTATGATTAAAAAAGATATAATGTAAAAAAAAGTGGAGATACTATATGACACCACGTGAAAATTTGCTAAATCTATATCGTCGTAACGGTTATAGTTTTGCTCCTGTCAGTTTTGATTTGTGTCCATCATTATGGGAAAAGAAAAAAGCTGCTATTGGCGATGTTTCTTTACCAGACTATTTTGAATATCCAGAAGGTTTTGGACAGCGTTATATTCATGGTCCGAAAATGATACCTCGCACTGAACCTGATTGGCGACAATACTTTATTTCCTCTCTACCAGATGACACATCTTTCAGTGAATTTGGCGTTGCTCATACAAAAGGCGGTGAAGGATCTTTCCATTTATGGAGGATGCATCATCCCATGGCAAACTTTGAGTCATTAGAACAAATGCAGAATTACCCATGGCCAGAATGGGATTATGAAAATGTCGATCATATCACCGATGCAGTTAACTCCGCGCATATCGATGGATTACCAGCAATTGGTGGTATGGCATGTACAGTATGGGAAACAGCCTGGTATATCCGTGATATGACACAATTAATGATGGATATGGCAATGGATGATGAAAAAGCTGTTTATATTTTAGATAAAATTACTGATAGGTCCATAAAACAAGCTATATCTTTCGCGACTGCAGATGTAGATATATTATCGATGGGTGATGATATCGGTATGCAGGATAAAATCATGATGTCTGAAGATATGTATCGACAATGGCTAAAACCTCGTTTGAAAAAAATAATAACTGCAGCAAAGCAAATCAAACCAGATATTCTGATAATGTATCATAGCTGCGGTTATGTTGAGCCATATATCCCTGATTTAATAGAATGTGGTATAGACATCCTTAACCCGGTACAACCGGAGTGTATGGACTTCAAAAAACTACATACTGAGTACAGCGATGTATTGGCGTTTAATGGCACCCTTGGAACACAAACTACAATGCCTTTTGGTACTCCCGAAGATGTGAACAATACCGTTATTAAAAATCTCGATATCGCAGGTTCATCTGGTGGGTTATTTGTTTGTCCAACTCACTTATTAGAGCCAGAAGTTCCCTGGGAAAATATAGTTGCATATGTGCAGGCTTGCAAAGAATATAAGACTGCCGGTGGGTAAAAATATAGATAAATAGAAGCTTTTGCAAAACACGATGGGACAAGTTTTAAGTTTTCGGTTTTCAGTTTTCAGTTTTCAGATAGGATCACTTCGACAAGCTCAGTGACCGGTAGAAATTACAGTCGCTGAGACTGGTCGAAGCAACCATTTAAGCGAATTTATCTTGCATAATATAACTGCCCTTGATTAACAAGATCAATGGCAGTTTAAATTTTATGCTAACTGTTTCAATAACTTTTAGTTAATATTGTTGTCATATAATATAGATTTCAAGCATTTGTAAAAGGTTAACATGAAATACATCTACTTCATTTTTCTATTATTATTCAGCAACATGACTATTTTTTGTCAAAAAGTTCCATTAATTGCCAGTTATAACATGGATATCGATCAGTTGAATGCGGGTAAATTAATAGATTCCAGCATGATGAATAACAATGCAAAGCTGATAGATACAGCAAGTATAAAACGTGAAGGGCATGGGAATGCTGTTTATTTTGATAAAAACAGCAGCAAAATTGAAATAGATGACAAATTGATGCTTAATAATCTGGTGACCAAATATACGATATCAGCATGGGTTAAAATAGATACTCTTCCCTCTACCTACGATTTAAATAAAGGTTTTCTTTTCCGTAAAGGCGATAATAATGGATTTCAAATATCAATAACACCTAAAGCCGAATTTTTCTTTCACGGTTATTGGGGAGGCGGTTGGTATCACGGACCCACAGCCGGAAAGTTTTCGGTAGGTGAATGGATACATATTGCTTTGGTATTTAATAAAGGTGATAAAAGTAAAATATACGTTAATGGAAAAGTTGTCTTAACTGCTAATACTCCATATCAAACAAGACCAGTAGCAGATCCATGGAAATTTGGAAATTCTGAATGGCGCGGTGGTATGGATGATTTGCATATTTATGCGGCAGCGTTAACCGATGAACAGGTCGGATTGGATATGAATGGCAAGATTGAAACAAGAACCACCACAGAGGCTGATATTCCTGAAATAACCTATCCAGTTTTGGTTTCTCTTGGTCGATATGATATGCCAATACCATTTGCACACATTGATGGACGATTGAAAATGACAGCAGAAAGAAAAGCTGGACCAGACGCGGTAGATTGGCCGGAAATAAGTGTGAAAATACCTGGTAAACCTGATGTTCAGTTATTCAAAGACAGTGGCAAACAGGACATTGAGGTTTCTTTGCCAATTAATGGCAAGGAAATGCCATTAATGAAACAAGATTATGATAATCAAATAATGCCAACCGGCCAATGGTTTC
>JBIJDE010000433.1:0-4487 GCA_044344305.1 Armatimonadota bacterium | reverse complement strand
AATGTATACGACAAATCTCCGTTCTGCTCGTTCAACTGATTACTATACTTTTAAAAATGATGAAGTTGTTGAATATATGCCAAAGTTCACATTCCATGGTTTCAGATATGTTGAATTTACAGGGATTGATATAGAAAATATATTAGATGTAACCGGAATGGTGATACATTCAAATATGGAAGCAACCAGTGAATTCGAATGTAACGACCAATTAATCAATCAATTGCAGCATAATATTATCTGGGGTCAAAAGGGTAATTACATTGATATTCCCACCGACTGTCCACAAAGAGATGAACGATTAGGATGGACAGGTGATGCCCAAGTATTCATTCGTACCGCGGCATTTAATTTCGATGTTGCACCGTTCTTCACTAAATGGCTGATTGATATGGTTGACTCGCAAAATACTGATGGGTCATATCCGTCAGTAGTACCGGCTATTAAAAGTTGCAGTAGCGACGGCGGACCGGCATGGGCAGACGCCGGAATTATTTGCCCGTGGACAATTTACAAATGTTATGGTGATACTGCAATTCTTTCAAGTAATTATGCCAGTATGAAAAGATATATGCAGCATCTTCTTGATACCAGCGATGGGCTAATTCGTCCCCCAATCATGTATGGCGACTGGCTTTCAATTAATGCTGAAACCCCACGCGACTTGATAGGAACAGCATTCTTTGCGTATGATGCAACACTGATGTCAGAAATAGCCACCGTGTTAAATTATACCGAGGATGCAAAATATTATTCAGAACTATTCGAGAAGATTAAATCGGCATTTTTGAATAGATATGTCACTCCAGACGGTTTAATTGCCAGTGGAACACAAACTTCATATTTATTGGCTTTACATTTCAACCTGTTAAATGCAGACAAAGTACCAATGGCTATAAAAAAACTGGTGGAAGATATGGAAAGCCGGGGAAATAAGATATCAACAGGATTTGTCGGATCTCCATATGTAAATCTGGTGTTAACAGCAAATGGCAAAAATGATATGGCGTATAAACTGATGCACCAGACTGAATGGCCATCATGGTTATATGCAGTAACACAGGGTGCAACTACAATTTGGGAACGATGGGATGGTTGGACACATGACAAAGGATTCCAGGATGCCGGAATGAACTCATTTAACCATTATGCTTATGGAGCAATCGGTGCATGGTTATACTCACAGGTTGCTGGCATAGATTTAATAGAACCGGCATATAAACATTCAATAATAGCACCAAAACCAGGTGGTAATATTGATAGAGCGTGTGCTAAATTGCAAACAATGTATGGAGAAATTATCAGCAATTGGAAAATTGAAGATGGTATTTTTAATATTTTAATTACTGTACCTGCAAATACAAAATCTACAATAATATTACCAGTAACCGGCGAAGTTACTAAAAATGGTAAATCTATTAGTGGTGAGATAGTTGAAAAAGGGATTAAATTTGATGTTTCAGCCGGAAATTATACCTTTAAAGGATGTTTCCAGAAATAATTTGGTAGTTATGGCTCAAATTTGATATAATTTTTCCCATCCATGCAGGAATTAACTGATGGATGGGCAAATTTAATAAAGTAATCCCGTTTAGCACAATATTATCAAAAGGAAATTATCATGAATCGTCATGAATTTGAAAAGCGTTTACATCGATTACACGCAGAATATGAAGAGATAATTACCCGTCCAAATTCAATAGATGATAGCTGGTATAACGGGGTTTATGAAAGATATACATATCCAGTTTTAACAAATAATCATTCACCGCTATTTTGGCGTTTCGACTTAAACCCTAAAACAAATCCATATTTAATGGAACGACTCGGAATAAACTGCACTTTTAACGCTGGTGCAATCGAATTCAATGGCAAAATTTGCTTGATGGTACGAGTTGAAGGAAATGACAGGAAATCATTTTTTGCAGTAGCAGAAAGCCAGAACGGTATTGATAATTTTAGATTTTGGGATTACCCGGTATTAATGCCAGAAACCGACGACCCGGATGTTAATGTCTATGATATGCGATTAGTAAAGCATGAAGACGGTTGGATATATGGCACATTCTGTACTGAACGCAAAGACCCGGACGCTGCACCAGGAGATTCCAGTAGCGCAGTTGCCGCCTGTGGAATTGCCCGTACAAAAGATCTGCAAAACTGGGAAAGATTACCGGATTTAAAATCAATATCACCGCAACAGAGAAACGTTGTTTTGCATCCTGAATTTATTAATGGTAAATATGCATTATATACTCGACCACAAGATGGATTTATTGATACTGGCAAAGGTGGCGGCATCGGTTGGGCATTATGTGATGATATTACAAACCCGGAAATCGGTGACGAAATTGTAATAGATGAAAAACAATACCATACCATTAAGGAAGTCAAAAATGGTGCTGGTCCTGCCCCATTTAAAACAGAAAAAGGCTGGTTGCATATTGCGCATGGTGTTCGCAATACTGCTGCTGGCTTAAGATATGTAGTATATGCGTTTATGACTGACCTTAATCACCCGGAAAAAGTTATTTATTCTCCCGGTGGTCACTTAATCGCACCGGTCGGTGCAGAACGAGTTGGCGATGTATCAAACGTAATATTCATAAACGGTGCAGTTCTTCGTGAAAACGGCGATATGTTCCTTTATTATGCATCATCTGATACCAGAACTCATGTTGCGACAACTACAATTGACAAAATGGTTGATTATGTAATGAATACACCTGCTGACCCACTACGCAGTCATGCATGTGTTAAACAGAGATATGAATTAATTAATAAAAATTTAGATTATTTAAAGGCAAGATAAATTATGACACTACGTGCGATTATTATCGGTTTATTTAGTGCGGCAATTATTTGCGGTATCTCCTACTTCAACGACTGTATTATGCATTCAACAATGATGATAGGCAACAACATGCCTATTGCTGTTTATGGCACATTAGTATTGTTTTTGCTTATTTGGAATCCTCTACTGAAGTTGATTGATAAAAACTTGAGTTTGAAGGCTCCAGAATTTGCAGTTATACTTGCATTAACATTGGCGGCCTGTGTAGTACCTGGTTCAGGTTTATTACGTACATTTACCGCATCAATTGTACGTCCTTATGCTTTAGAAAAAACAAATCCAGGTTGGTCAGACAAACAAGTTCTTAAAATGTTACCACCAGATATGCTGGTTAAAGTAGAAAATGATGCTGATTTTAATAAAGTTGTTGCCGGATTCGCTTCAGGTTCACCTGATGCTGCCGGAAAAATGATTGATTTTAGTAAAATACCAATGAAAAACTGGGCACCGACTTTAGCTCTTTGGATACCAATGATCATAATCTTATGGATAGGTCTACTGGGCTTATCGTTGGTTGTCCATCGACAATGGTCTGAGCATGAACATCTACCATACCCAATCGCCGACTTCGCCAAGTCAATTCTTCCGCAGCAAGGTGAAGCAGGAATACCATTTCTTAAAACTCCACTCTTTTGGATAGGGGCAGGATTTGTTATCGCAATTCATGCAATTAATTATTCTGCTGTTTGGTTCCCGGGCAAAATTACCAATATCAACTTATCTCTCAGTATGTTCCAATATACAAAATTCTTTCCGTTAGTAGCATCAAGTTGGTTTCTTTTTGGACCTAAATTATACTTTACAGCCGTAGGTTTTGCATTCTTCCTTGCAACTGACGTTTCTTTCTCACTTGGCATAAGCACATTTATGTGGGCAATAGTATCTGGCATTTTAGGTTTATATAGCATACCAACAGGAAGTGGAACATCTAACGAACCTACAATTTTAAATCACTTGAACTTTGGAGCATACGCCGGTTTCCTCGCTGTTATTATCTTTACAGGAAGAAGATATTATTCTGATGTTTTCAAAAAAGCGTTAGGATTCATGAGTAAAGCAAAATCATATCCTGAAGCGGTTTGGGGAGCACGTCTATTTTTAATATGTATGATTGCTTTGATTGCCTTCATGTCAATTCGCGCCCATTTAGACTGGCAATTATCAACATTCTTTGTACTGTTAACGGTATTGACATTCCTTATCATCAGCAGAATTCTTGCTGAAACCGGAGCGTTTTTCATACAGGCTTATTTCTACCCGGTTGCAATTATAGCGGGATTCATGGGATATGCCGCACTTGGCCCACAAGCTATTGCTATTATGGGATTACTTACAGTTGTATTCTTAATGGATCCTCGTGAATCTTTTATGCCGTTTGTTGTTAACTCATTAAAACTGCTTGACTTAAATAATGTTAAAATTGGCAAGGTATCTCCATATATTGGCATTGCCGTTATTCTCGGTTTAGGAGTTGGACTTCCTGTTTGTTTAGGTTTCCAATATACCAAAGGCGCAAACATGAGCGATGGTTGGGCAATGAACTCCTCTGGTTCTATCGCATTTGATGCCGCTGTAAAAACCGTAGATAAGCTTAATTCATTAGGACCAACAAATCTTAAAAAGTCAGAAAGTC
>JBIJDE010000432.1:0-4497 GCA_044344305.1 Armatimonadota bacterium | reverse complement strand
AGTTCTCTCATGTGTGTATGTGGTGTTAAGGGTTGAAATGCTACATACTCAGGTTACTCTATTAATGATTAAGTAATCACCATGCTATATTTCCGGTGTTGACTGACTATGAGTAGAGTTGGAAACTATTGATGGCGTATTACAATATACATGTAACCGTGGTTTTCCCGCGTTGACTGACTTTGTTTATGCTCATTGCACCGGATTACGAGATATAAAGGATATCAGAAGCATTTTTTCGGTGTTTTTATGACATATATAAAATTTCTGGTTTTTCCCGTGTTGCCTGACTTTATTAATGATAGATAATACCAATGTAATGTTGGAGAGAATTAATTATTCTTTTTTTATTTTATTTTCTTCCATATTCTTTCCGATGAGGCCATAAAACTGTCATAGTGAACAAAGCCAGCATGACTGCTGTATCTAAGCATTATACCTGTTGCCTCTTGAATAAGTCTAAGATCAGGTAATGCTTATCTCGTAACATAATGATATAATTCACCCAGCAATAATAACTATAGGTTATTTATACAGTAAGGGTGACCATAACGAATATTGAACAATTTGACGATATAGAAATACTGACGTTTTCTGTAGGTAATTAATATATGAGCACATCATCAATATTGATAGAGAATCCGATTGATGGTACTTTATTGTGTTTAGTACCTGGCGGTACTTTTGTGGCTGGTGATGATAAAATTTTTTCGGTAACTTTGCCGCCATATTATTTAGCTTTACATCCAGTGACTAATGCTCAGTATATGCTTTTTGTTAATGCAACTGGCCATCGTCCTCCGGATGAGTCTATACATGGCACTCCGGTTTGGCATGGTAAATCTTTTCCGGCGAATAAAGCTGATCACCCAGTAGTATGTGTGGATTGGAATGATGCGCAGGCATATTGCAAGTGGGCTGGCTTGTGTTTACCGTCAGAGTTAGAGTGGGAGAAGGGTGCTCGCGGAGTTGATGGCCGTGTTTACCCTTGGGGTAATAACTGGGAGAACGGCAAGCATTGCCGTAATACATATAACAGAGGAGATGATACAACCTGTTGTGTATGGGATTGTTCTGAAAGTAATAGCCCATGGGGTAATTACCAGATGTCTGGTAATGTATTGGAGTGGTGTATGGATTGGTATGTCAGTAATGCTTATACCGGTTATAAGGTTGGCAATTTAACTCCGCCGTTAAGTGGTGATTGTCGTGTGTTGCGCGGGGGTTCATGGTCGGATGCCGTCGACAGCTTCGGGTTCCGTTGCGCTGACCGTAACCTCACCGACCCATCGGACCGTATCGGCCTCATTGGTTTTCGTTGTGCCAGGACCATCTAATTACACGATATCATATTCATAGAAAAGGTATTTATGATGAATATTGAACAACTCAATAATATAGAAAAGTTGACCTTGGCTGATTTTGCGGATGAGTATTTATTTGCTCATGAAATAAAAGAGAACCCGATAGATGGTACTTTGTTATGTTTAATTCCTGGCGGTACTTTTCTGGCAGGCGATACGGTATTTCCGGTAACCTTGCCGCCTTATTATTTGGCATTGCATCCGGTGACTAATGCTCAGTATTTGCGTTTTGTTAACGCAACTGGCCATCGTCCACCAGATAAAGCTGATTATGGCTGTGGCACACCGGTGTGGAAAGGTAAGTGTTTTCCGGCAAATAAAGCTGATCATCCGGTAGTATTTGTGGATTGGAATGATGCGCATACATACTGCAAGTGGGCAGGTTTGCGTTTGCCTACCGAGTTGGAGTGGGAGAAAGGAGCACGCGGTTTAGACGGCCGTGTTTTCCCATGGGGTAATGCCTGGGAGAACAGTAAGCATTGCCGTAGCAGTAATAAAACAACATGCTGTGTATGGGATTATCCTGATGGTAGCAGCCCGTGGGGTAATTACCAGATGTCTGGCAATGTATGGGAGTGGTGTATGGATTGGTATGACAGTAATGCTTATACAGATTATAAGGATGGCTATTTATCTCCGCCTTCCAGTGGAACGGCTCGTGTGTTGCGCGGGGGTTCATGGAACGATGTACACGGTAACTTCTTTCGTTGCGCTATCCGTGACTACTACGCAGTGTCCCATTACTCCTCAACAGGTCGTATCAACCGCCGCAGCTTTCGTTGTGCCGGGACCGTATAATTATGCCTTTTCTCTTTTACGCCTTTACTCCTTTCCCATAGCGGCAGGAGCCGCGTAACTGGTCATGGACGGTATAGAGTAGGTTTGATTTTAAGTTTAGGATTGTGAAGGTTAAGTGGGTTGATAAAACAGCGCGAAGCGCTGTCGACTCTAACATTTAATAATGTTTTCTATCTATATGTCATACGCATTTTCTGCTTATTGGAATATTGACATAAATAGCCATGAAAGAATATTATTTAATTAGATAGTTACTTTAAAATTTACATATAAAAGAGGATATATTTGTTATGGCATTTACTGATGAACTGGAAGCTCTGCTGGCGGCACATGTGCCGTTGATACAGATTGTTACTTATGAGGAAGATCGGGTGGCGCAGATGTTGCAGGAAATGCGTTCGGTGCGGCAAATGGGCATCTCGCTTTGGGACATAGCGGATAATTTCACCATTTTGCGCGCGGGTCCAAAACCATTTACAGCGGATGATTGTACAAGTGATACTATTCTTAGATTTATTGAGACGAAAGTACCGAATGATCAAATTATTGTATTGCGCGACTTTCATCACGCCTGGGCGGCGCAACGCGGCAAAATCACTCGCAAACTTCGTAATATGGCACCCAATCTGCGGTCAAAAAATAAATGCCTCATCTTTACTACCCCGGAACCGGGTTTGCCTGTTGAGTTAAAGAACGACTTGGTGGTGATGAACTTGCCGTTGCCGGGAGTGGAAGAGTTAAAGTCCGGGTTTGAAGAGATTACCAGTAGTCTCGATAGAAATGTGTTGCCGAATTCAATTACGAAGGAAAAGCTATTGTCGTCGGCATTGGGGTTGACAACTACTCAGGCTCGATATGCCTTCTCACGAGTTTTTGCTCAATACGGTCGATTCGACGAACGTGGAATTGAACTTATAACCGGGGCCAAATGTGATGTGATTAGCGAGAACGGCGCATTAGAATTTTGGCCAGCAGGGGAAGGACTATCCGATGTAGGTGGTCTTGACCAACTGAAAGGTTGGCTGCAGAAACGCGAAAAAGGCTTTTCAGAAGAGGCGCGCAAGGCAAAACTTCCGTTTCCACGTGGTGTTGCACTCATCGGTATCCCGGGCACCGGTAAAAGCCTGACGGCAAAAATGCTTTCTGGTATGTGGAAATTGCCGCTGCTTCGTTTGGACGTAGGTGCGGTTTTTGGTTCGCTGGTGGGCGAGTCTGAAGAGCAGATGCGGAAAGCTATTGCGCTGGCAGATATTGTCAGTCCATGCATACTGTGGATTGATGAAATGGAAAAAGCTTTTGCTGGTTCCTCCGTTGGTGCTATGAATAGTGGGGTAGCGACACGTGTCTTTGGTACATTCCTAACATGGATGCAGGAACACGATACGCCGGTGTTCGTCATCGCTACCGCAAATGATGTCAATGGTTTGGCTCCGGAGCTACTTGCCCGTTTCGACCGCGTATTTTTCCTCGACCTGCCTAATACTGCTGAGCGGCGTGAGATATTTCTGATTCATCTTGAACGCGCAGGTATTATTTATCCCGAACGAAAATACAATCTTGATACATTAACACATGAAAGTAAAGGATATGTAGGCCGTGAAATAGAACGGTCTGTACGTGAAGCGCAATTCACCGCCTTTGCCGATGATAATCGCGAGGTAACGATGGAAGATTTAGTCAATGCCCTACATGAAACGGTACCGCTGATAAAATCACACGCAGAGACAATCGAAGAATTGCGACGTTGGAAAACAGAAGGACGCGCTTATCCTGCGTCAGTGGATGACCCGCGTGCTGTTCAAGGTGATGGTCGGGTATTAGAAACGTATTAATAATATAAAAAAAGGAACAAAGCATGTCACATTTTTTACGCATAAAAACGCAACTACGCGAACGCGAACCACTCGTACAGGCACTGCGTACGCTGCATCACGAGTTTAAAGAAGGTGAACGCCTACTGGTGCGCGGTTATCAGGGTAACCGGGAGACCGCCGATATAGTAGTGGATACCCATTCCAACTATGATATTGGTTTTCGTCGTACTGACCAATCTTATGAGGTAATTGCTGACTGGTGGGGAGTGCAAAAAGATACCCCGATTCGCCAGGAATCCTTTTTGCAGCAGATTCAGCAGCAGTATTCATATAATATCATTCGCGAACAGGCGCGCGAGCAGGATTTAGTATGGGAAGATGAACAGACTTATGAAAACGGCGAGATTGTCATTATCCTGTCAGAGCGCGGGTAAAAGGAGCAAATTATGAAAAAGATAAAGATTACCTTATTAAAAGACGGCACCCAGAAGGTTGAGGTGTTAAATGCTGTTGGAACCGAA
>JBIJDE010000431.1:0-4499 GCA_044344305.1 Armatimonadota bacterium | reverse complement strand
GATAATGAAAAATGAGATACCATCATCATCATCTGAATATGAAACTATATATATTTGGCAAATTATATCTGAACACCAGCAATAATGATTATCTCCTCGTCTTCAGAATAAGATGCTAATTCAACATCAGATATTGCCAATACTTGTTCGATTGATGAAAGGCCAGATAAGTTTATTATTCGTACTGTAGATATTATGAAAATGGCAGGAAGTTTCTCGCCACCGTCACCATATTCAGCAAATTCTGCAATAAGTTTACGAATTGCTTTATCGGAGTTGCTTGGTGAACATTTTATTACTTGAGCATTTTCAAATTGTAATCTGATAGCACCTTCAAAATCAATCACTCTCATTGGAGTTGTTTTCTTGTTAAATAGACCAAGTAGTTTCTTGGTAATCTTCTCAGAAGAATAAATCGCAAAGCCTGTATTCATTAGATTTATAACAACTTTATCTTCTTTACATCCCATGCTTTTAGAAGCAATAATTTTTAAATCATCAGCATTAACATTTCTAACAATTGTTTTCTTTAGTTCCATTTTTAATGAACCTGTTGCAGTAGCTCTAATTATATTTAGTTGTGTATCAATATCGACAGCTACTTCAACTGTGTTATAATCTGCGCCTGACCTTACAACAGCATCTATTGCTTCACGACGAATTTTTAATATATCATCTTTTGTTGGATTTGTAATATTCTTTTCTAATACATCTCGGACAAGAGCTAATGCAACACCTATAGCAGAGATAACGGGTGCATTTTCTGCGATTTTCCATGGTAAATGCATCATCTTCTCGCCTGTAAATGGCACTATAGCTCCTGCACCACCACCGCCACCAATTAGAATAGCTTGAGACGTAGGTATATGATAATCCTGCAATAAAGCATTAACAGTTATTTGTACCTGTAAACAACCGATTTCCAAGATTTTTTCAAGCTGATTTCCAAATATACTTTTTGCTAAATTTCCATTGCCTTGTGCATAATCACCAACAGGTATAAATCCTGCAGCATTAGCAACACACGTCATGGTTATAGCATTTTTTTCGCCATTATTATCTTTACATATTAAATAGTCTGAGAAATCACCTGGAAAAGGCTGAATATTTTCGGTTGTTATTTTATCTAAAGCCATATCATTGAAGGCACTGTAATTTAAACCAGCAAGATGGGCACTGCGTGGGCCTACACCCGTGATCTGACCATTCTTATAACGTACCATACTCCCGCCTGCAATACCAATAGTTCTTACATCAAGTGTATTTAAAAATAATTTGTGATTCCCTATCGTTGCACTCTTTGTATTAGCCATACCATTACGAATACATGTTATATCACTGGAAGTACCACCGACTTCAATAAATACACCATCACTTATTTTTGCATACATCAAGGCTGCTGCTACCCCGGCGGCAGGACCAGAAAGAATTGTAAGAATTGGCCTTCTTCTTACTTCATCAATGGTCATGACTCCACCGTCACTTCGCATTATCATCAATGGAGCTAAAATTCCTGATTTTTTAACAGCTTTCGCAGTCATCTCTGCAGTATTCATCATTTTAGGTAATATACTCGCATTAATAACAGCAGTTCGTGTGCGAATTTTTAATCCGTATAATCCACTTACTTCGTGACTGGCTGTTGCTGGAATATTACGTTCAGCACAAACTTTTAATACCTTCAATTCGTTATTTGTATTATCAACACTAAAAGATTCGGCTGCGACTATTACTTCCGCACCTTTTTCCAACAAGATATTAATAGCATTGTTTATTTCTAATTCATTTAATAATGCCGATTTTATAAAGATATGAGATGTATGAATATATTTTCCATTAGAAACTTCTATATCATCAATATTAGTATCTGAATTTGCCTTTATTGCATCACTCCCCATAGACATTCCAATAATTCCAACTTTTGCAACATCGCCCTCCAATAATGCATTTGTTGCTTGAGTTGTTGAATGTGCAATAAATACAACATCATCAGGAGATACACCACATGCAAGAATTTTCTTTAAAGCATTTGTAACACCTAACGCAACACCTTCATTAGCATTGTGGGTAGTCGGAACTTTCACCATGTAGGAAACATCTAAAGATGCAGCATCTATTGCTACAGCATGAGTAAATGTACCACCAACATCTATACCTATTCTATATTTCATGTGCTTAGTATGCCTTAAAATTGGTTATTAATGCAATATCTATTTGATAAATGTAGCGGAACTAATCAATTATCTGTACAATATAAAAGGAGAAACAATTATTACATGTCTGTTCTAAATCGTTTATTAAAAAATGCTCATCCATACAGGCGGGCGTTGCATACGAGTATTACTTTTATGATATCCAGCATCATTATGGAAATGGGTGGTTATGGTCTTGGTATTCCATCTCTTTTCTGGTTAATTTCATCAGGAGGAACAGAACAGAAAAATCTGGATATGCCAAATTATCCGATGTTGAAACATATTGTTGTTTATATTTTTGAGCATTTTAATAATATTCAGTTATTGATTATTCTTTCAATTTTCACAGCAGTTACTTTGTTACTAAAATGCAGCTTTGATGCATTAGCAAATTATCAGATGCAAAAGTATTCAAATCAGGTGGGCAGAGATTTAAGACAACGGTTATTTAATCATTTCCTTTCATTAAATCTGTCGATTATGGAAAATCACAAATCTGGTTCATTGCTATCTCGAATATCAAGTGATGTTACCATATTGCAAACATCTTTAATTCCACAATTGTCTGGTGCTATCAAAGCGATTTTAACCATATCATTTTCATTGGTTACGATGTTGATAATATCCTGGAAGTTATCAATTTTCATTTTTATAATAATTCCAATTATTGTTTTTATAAACAATCGTGCTGGTAAAAAAGTTAGAGCACTAACCGCTTCAATTTACGAAAAATTAGCTGAACTAAATGGATTTATTATTGAAAGACTTGTGAATTTACGAGTAGTTCAATCTTTTACAAAAGAAAGATATGAGTCAAATAAAGTTTCGGATTATAATCAAAAATTTTATACAGAAGTGATGAAATCAGCACGTATAACAGAAACTCTTAATCCATCAGTAGAATATACTGCGTCATTTGGACTCGTTTTAATAATTTTAGGATGTGGATATGCAGTGTTTAATTCTCACATGCCAGCGTTGTTATTTTTATCATTTATAGCTGTTGCTCAAAGAGGGGGCTCAAATTTTCGTGTGCTGTCTCAAGTAAATATGGTTCGTGAACAAGCCGAAGGTACTGGGAAGAAAATATTTGAATTATTGGATACACCCCCTGATATTTTAGATAAAGAAAACGCTATTGAACTACCCGAGGTAAATGGTAAAGTGGATTTCAATGATGTCTCATTTCATTATAATAAAGGTGACGATATCCTAGAAAACATTAACATGTCAGTACAGTCTGGTGAGATTATAGCTATTGTTGGCCCGAGTGGAGCCGGTAAAACTACGCTGGCAAATTTAATACCACATTTTTACACTCCTACATCGGGCGAAATATTAATTGATGGTCATAATATCAATGACGTAACATTATTCTCTTTACGTTCTCAAATAGGTAATGTACCACAGGAAACGATGTTATTTTCCGGTAATATTTATGACAATATAATTTACGGTAAAATCGGTGCTACTACAGAAGAAGTGTTTGAAGCTGCAAAATTAGCAAATGTAATGGAGTTTGTTAATCGTTTACCAGATGGATTTCAAACAATAATAGGAGAAAGAGGATCGAAGTTATCTGGTGGGCAAAGACAAAGAATAGCAATTGCTCGCGCTTTGCTTAAAAATCCTCGTATATTAATTTTAGATGAGGCTACAAGTTCATTAGATACTGAGAGTGAGCATTTAGTGCAGCAAGCATTAGAGCGGCTCATGGATAATAGGACAACTTTTGTTATTGCACATAGATTAAGCACAATTAAGAATGCAAATCGAATTATTGTGCTTGAAAAAGGTAGAATAGTTGAATCCGGCACACATCAGGAATTATTAGATGCAAATGGTTTGTATAAAAAATTATATGAAATTCAGTTTAGAACACAGGAAGAAAAGGTTGTATCTTGCGTAGAATAGGGGTATAATAATTTCAGAAATAAGGTTTCACAATGTTTCTGCCTTGTTCGTGTAATAGTCCCTTAAAGTTCAGATCCAACACTACATGTTCTGGAAGTCATAGCGGTAGGTTAATGTATAGGATTCGTTCCATTATAGAAATCTATCAGCACAATTATCCACCTTTTTCGGTGGGTTCAGAACTGCAGGACTCACGGCAAGGCGGTACATTGTGATTTTTTATTTTTGTTGTATCATAATATGAGTTTGTGGTATAACTCTAACATTTGACATGAATTGCAATCCTATTTCATGTGCCATTAAAACTTCATCGGGAGTAGGGGAGGGTAACCTCAAATTTCCTGCTGTAACAGGTTGTAGAATTAATGGATAATCACAAATATCTGATAA
>JBIJDE010000213.1:0-7828 GCA_044344305.1 Armatimonadota bacterium | reverse complement strand
CATATTATAAAGAGAAGGCTCAGATGAAATATTTGCAGCTGAATATCCTAACTTTTCATCAAGTAAACTATCAGTATTAACCTTCCATTTATCTAACATATTTTCTGCTTCAATGTCAGGTTTTATATTACCCCATAGATATACTTGTTTTGAAGATGTTACAACTGTCATTCCATGATCAACTTCAATATCAATTTTCGAATATCCTTTCCACCATTCACCGCTATTAACAATCCAGGCACCATTGCTATACCGTTGTGCAAACTCATGTGAATGACCACCTATATATAATGGTATATGTAAATCTTGACAACTTTTTGCTAAATCAATCAATTTTGCTTGCTCAACGTGTGCTAATACGATTATGATATTTGCACCTTCTTTTCTAATTGCTGGCACTAATTCTCTTAATATTTTTTCATATGATATAACATTAAATGCTGTCGCGTTGTTTGTCATATTAAGTAATTCTGTTGTTGTTAAGCCGACAACACCTATTTTCAATCCATCTCTATTAAAAATTTTATATGGTTTTTGCCAACTGGATATTTTATTATCATTTTTATAGATATTTGCAGAAATGAAATCAAATTTTGCTTTTTTTTGCCAAACTGCAATTTTATCAGCACCATAATCAAATTCATGATTACCGACAACTGTTGCATCATATTTCATAATATTCATTAAATCAACTACTGATTCTCCTTCAGTAATACTGGAAACAGCAGCACCTGTAAAATTATCACCTGCACTTAAAATCAAGGTATCATTTTGATTGTATTTCTCTACATATTTCCAATTAGTAAGCATTTCAGCAGCACCACCAATCTTTTGATGTGCTGACGCTTGCGCTTCCATCCATCCATGCATATCACCTGTTGTAATTATTTTGATTGTTTTTGCATTAACAAATATTGTTGATAACAACACCACAAAAACAATTAATAGTTTTCTCATTTATCATACCTCAACATATTTATTTTACAGTTATTTCTTTTTTGATGCAATGAAATTTCTAAAATTTAATCATTGACATATTGATTATTTGTTCCTAAACTATCTGTATGGAAATTAAATCAAATAAGAAAGCACGCGACCATACATTATAATTGATTAAATTTTCCGTTTATAATACTTTTATTTGCCTCTTTACAAAAATCGGAAGAGGCTTTTATTTTTCAGGAGATTATTATGCAAACAGACTATAACTTAATAACAAATGATATCGACCCAATTATGTATATAGTTGACCGACCATTAATAGCAATGACTCGCGGTGAAGGTTCCTGGTTATGGGATAATAATGGTAAGAAATACCTTGACTTTATTCAGGGTTGGGCAGTCAATTGCCTTGGGCATTGCCATCCTTCTGTTATTAAAGCAATTACAGAGCAAGCTAAAATTCTAATTAACCCAAGTCCAGCATATTATAATAAACCAATGATTGACCTGGCTACCAGATTAGTTAATAATTCTGTTTTTGATAAAGTATTCTTTACAAATAGTGGTGCCGAAGCAAATGAAGGTGCAATTAAATTAGCCAGAAAATGGGGATTATTAAATAAAAAAGGTGCTTATGAAATAATAACATTGGATCATTCATTCCACGGAAGAACATTAGCAACCATGAGCGCATCAGGAAAAGCACAATTTGAACCAATGTTTGAACCTAAAGTGCCTGGATTCAAAAAGGCTAACATTAACGATATTAATTCTGTAAAAGCATTAATTAATGACAATACCGTTGCAGTTATGTTAGAACCAATTCAAGGTGAAGCAGGTGTAATTCCCGCTACGTTAGAATATATGAAAGAACTGAGAAAATTAACTACTGAAAACGGAATACTTTTGATTGTCGATGAAATTCAAACAGGAATGGGTCGAACTGGTAAATTATTCGCTTATGAATGGTCAGGTATTTCGCCTGATATCATGACTCTTGGTAAAGGCATCGGAGCCGGTGTACCATTAGCAGCGTTATTGTCAAAAAAAGAAGTCTCTTGTTTTGTTGCAGGAGAACAAGGTGGTACTTATAACGGGAATCCTCTAATGACAGCCGTAGGAATTGCTGTTATAGATTTATTGACATCAACTGGATTCTTTGACGATTTACAAATTAGAAGTGAATACCTGACAGAAAAATTAATTGAAATATCTCAAAAATTTGGTTTAGGAGAAGTTCGAGGCAGAGGAATGTTACAGGCTTTGAATACTGGCGACAAAAATTCTTCTGAAATTGTTAAGAAGGCAATGGAAAATGGGTTGATATTGAATGCCCCACGACCGGATACATTAAGATTTATGCCATCTTTATTAACTTCGAAGGATGAAATCGACTTAATGATAAACATACTTAGCAAATCAATGTAAAAAAGATGGGACGGTAAATTATCCTGCCGTCCCTATATCGTCATTATCAAACATAGTTTCTTCCGCAAAAATTGGTGCATCATTTAGTAATGCTAAGATCACCGCGTCACTTGGACGACAATCAAGATATATTGCTGGTTCATCTTCATTTACAAGCACTAATCGCGAAAAATAAATTCCATTTGAAAAGTCATCTATTACGATTCTATTTATTGTATATCCACATTCTTGAATAAGGTTTAACATTAAATTATGAGTCAAAGGGCGAGGAAAATCCTCATGATCCATAGCCATTGTTAATACTTTCGCTTCACAAGGACCTACAGAAATATATAAATTTCGGTCACGGTCATCTGTAAGCACCATGTTAATCTTCATGTGCTCATTTTCGTTGCTATTTAGCATTGCTACAGATGATACAGGTATTAGAGCCATATTCTTTATAAAAAAAACCGGTCAACATTAGCCGACCGGTTAATAAACTAACTTGATGAACCACCTCGAGTTGCACCTAACTCTTTTTCAAGGAATATTAAAAAATCTTTATTAGAATTGGTTTTACTCATTCCAGCTAACAGTACTTCTGTTGCAGATGCTGCACGATCATTTTCTATAGAATTAAACATGCGTCGCAAATGCCATACCTTCCGTAATTCTTCTTCTGTAAGAAGCAACTCTTCCCGGCGAGTACCAGATTTTTTAACATCAATCGCAGGAAATATTCTTTTCTCTGAAAGTGCTCTATCTAACACTAATTCCATATTTCCTGTAGCTTTAAACTCTTCAAAGATGGCATCATCCATTCGGCTGCCAGTATCGACAAGGCATGTCGCGATGATTGTTAATGAACCGCCATTTTCAATGTTTCTTGCAGCGCCAAAAAATCGTTTAGGACGATATAAAGCACTTGGATCTAAACCACCAGATAAAGTACGCCCACTTGGTGTTACTGTAAGGTTTGATGCGCGAGACAATCGAGTTAATGAATCAAGAAGGACTACCACATCCTTGCCCATTTCAACTAATCGTTTTGCTCTTTCAAGTACCATTTCTTGAACTTTCATGTGGTTTTCTGGTAATTCATCAAAAGTAGAATAAGCGACTTCACCATTTACAGATCTCTTAATATCAGTAACTTCTTCTGGACGTTCATCTATTAATAGCACCATTAAATGTACTTCAGGATTATTTTCAGTTATGCTATTAGCAATTGATTTCAATAAAGTTGTTTTACCCGCTTTAGGAGGTGCAACAATAATACCACGCTGACCTTTACCAATAGGGGCTATTAAATCAATAACTCGACCAGAATAATTTTTAGGATTTAATGTTTCTAATTTCAATCTTTCCAACGGGAAAATTGGAGTTAAATCATCAAAGCTAATTCTAGTTTTTGCCATTTCAGGGTCAAAACTGTTGATATATTCAATTCTTAGTAATGAATAATATCGTTCTGAATCCTTCGGAGGTCTTACAGCACCTGTTACCGTATCACCAGTTCGTAAATTAAATCTCTTAATCTGGGACTGAGAAACATAAACATCATCAAGTGATGATAGAAAACCTTGAACGCGGAGGAAACCAAAACCATCTGGCAACATTTCAAGAATTCCAGTTTTAAAAGTTAAACCGCTTTTTTCTGCATGTGCTTGTTTAATACGTATAGCAAGGTCATGCTTTTTCAATCTGGAAATATCTGCTAATCCCAGCTCTCTTGCGATTACCTGAAGTTCAGCTAATGTTTTAGCTTCTAATTCGGCAATATCAAAGTTCGCTCTTTCTTTTGCCTGAATCTCTTCAGATGTTTGTTCTTCGGGTGTGTAAACACGTCGTCTCATGTGGACCGCCTGTTAAATTGGAGTTTATAAATCTGGGGGAGTATCAGAACCGGCATATATCTCCGGTTTTAATACAGCAATACAAGGTAAATTACGATATCGACCAGCGAAATCGAGTCCATATCCGACAACAAATTCATCGGGAACCTCAAATCCAAGATAATCAATATGTGCTTTAACCATGTGCCTGCTTGGTTTACTTAGCATAGTTACAACTTTTACGCTCGCAGGATTGCGATTACGTAAATGGTCAATCAGTTTATTTAATGTTAATCCGGTATCTACAATATCTTCAACTATTAATACATGCTTGCTTTCTACGCTATGGTCAAGGTCTTTCATAATTCTAACCACACCACTGGAACGTGTATAAGAACCATAGCTGGAAATTGCTACTAAATCCATAGAAAGTGGGACATTTATACTGCGCATAAGATCTGCCATAAATATCATAGCACCATTTAATACGCCGACGAGTACTACTTCTTTTCCTGCGTAGTCTTGAGAAATTTTCTCGCCTAATTCAGTTACTCGGGCAGCTATTGCTTCTTCTGAATATAGAATTTCGCTTAAATCATCTTTATATTGCATTTAAATTCCCTCAATATTAAATAGAATTATTCCCACTCGATAGTTCCAGGTGGTTTACTTGTTACATCGTAAACTAATCTGTTCACGCCTTGTACCTCGTTTATCAACCTGTTGCTTATCTTTTCAATAACTTCATAAGGTAGTCTTGCCCAGTCCGCGGTCATTGCATCTTCACTGGTTACAGCGCGCAAAATTATTGGATAAGCGTAAGTTCGATGGTCACCCATTACACCAACACTCATAATAACTGGCAATACAGCAAATGCTTGCCATAATTTACGATATAAACCAGCTTTTTTAATTTCATCTACAATAACATAATCTGCATCACGTAAAATCTCAAGTCTTTCTTTAGTCACTTCTCCAATTATACGAATTGCAAGTCCAGGTCCAGGAAAAGGCATGCGCCAAGTTATTGAATCTGGTAACTCTAACTCTTCTGCCAATCTTCGCACTTCATCTTTAAATAAATGTCTTAGTGGTTCAAGTAATTTCATATTCATTTTTTCTGGTAAACCACCCACATTATGGTGAGATTTTATAACAGCAGATTTTCCACCACCTGCACCGGTTCCACTTTCTACTATATCAGGATATAAAGTTCCTTGAGCTAAAAAATCAACATTTCCGATTTTTGTTGCTTCTTCAGAGAAAACGTCTATAAACTCATGTCCGATAGCTTTCCTTTTTAATTCAGGATCTGTCACACCCTTTAATCTTGCAAGAAACCTTTCTTCCACTTTCATGTGAATAAGATTAGCCTTAAAATGGTCACGAAATGCTTTTTCAACTTGAGTGCCTTCTTCTTTTCTCAGCAAACCATGATCAACGAAAATACATGTCAATTGATCACCGATTGCTCGATGTACTAATGCTCCGGTGACGGCCGAATCAATACCACCACTCAAACCACAAACAACTCTTCTATCACCAACTTCTTCGCGTATCTCAACAATTGATTGAGCGATAAAATTCGCCATTGTCCAAAGGCCAACACATTTACAATAGCGATATAAGAATACTCTAAGTATATCAATACCCCATGGAGTATGTACTACCTCTGGATGGAATTGAACTCCGAAAAAGTTTCTATCTAAATCACTCATTGCGGCAACAATGGTATTTTCAGTTTTTGCTGTTACTTTAAATCCTGTAGGTGCTTGTGATACCATATCACCATGACTCATCCAACAAATCAAATGAGGATTAAGATCAGTAAACAAATCGGAACCATCAATAACCTGTAATTCAGTACGGCCATATTCACGCCGCTCACAACTTTCAACCTTGCCTCCCAAAGCACGTGTCATATATTGCATACCGTAACAGATCCCTAAAATTGGAATTCCAAGATTAAATATCTCCGGGTCGCACTCTGGGGCATTTTCTTCATATACACTGTCAGGTCCACCACTAAATACAATACCCAACGGCTTCATAGCCGCCAGTTTTTCTGCGGATGTATCATATGGTAACAATTCACAATATACTTTGCATTCTCGAATTCTGCGTGCAATTAATTGACTATATTGCGCACCGAAGTCTAAAACTATTACGATTTCATCTGGCCGCGAAATATGCGGAGACTGTTTTGGGGAACTCATGCCAACCTTCACTCTTTTCAATATCTTATAATTGCAAAAACAATTACAATAATTAACTCTGAAAACCGACTTTTAGAAAGATCGGGAATTTTAATAAATGAGGACGAATAACTTCGCTGAAAATATTATATAACTTTTAAATAAAAAATGCAAGATTTATAAATATTTTTTTAAAATTCAAAAAATCATTTATTTATAAAGGCATATTTATATTCAATGCTTGATATTAATCTTTCATAGTCATAATTAAAAATGGTATAATTTTGAAGTACAAATTTAAAATATCATTATTATATGAATGAACTTTTCTATTTGTGGGTAACATACTGATGAGACTTAATAAATTAAAATGAAAGCGAGGTGATAAGTATGCCCGATGGCGATATGTGGCAACGATTTACCAACCCTGCTACCAGGGTTATACATTTTGCACAGGAAGAAGCAAAACGGTTGGGAATGAGTGTTGTAGGAACAGAACACTTATTGCTTGGATTAGTACGCGAGGGTGAAGGTGTTGCAGCCCGCGTGTTGGAGAGACTCGGAGTTAGCTTGGGCAGAGTTCGCTCAGAATTAAATCGACAACTTGGTGCATTAGAAACTCCTCCTACTACCCAACAAAATAGATTATCACTAAGTCCAAAAGCCAGAAAATCATTAGAACAAGCGATGGATGAAGCACGTGAATTGAATCCAAAACTTGGATTACTTGATTTTGTTGATACTGAGCATATTCTACTTGGACTTATTCGAGATGGAAGTGGTTCTGTTAATAAAGCGGTAAGGCTTTTAGAAGGTCTCGGTATTGATATCGAACGACTGCGTAAAGAAGTCCTAAATTATCTTGGCGGTTCAAGTACCGCCACGCCATCATCTAAAACCAGAAGTAATACTCAAACCCTTGATAATTTCAGTCGCGATCTGACTCGAATGGCATCTGATGGTTTATTGGATCCTGTTATAGGAAGAGCAAAAGAGATTCAGCGAGTAATACAGATTTTAAGTCGACGCACAAAAAATAATCCTATTCTAATCGGTGAACCTGGAGTTGGAAAAACAGCAATTGTTGAAGGTTTAGCACAAAGAATAATCAGTAAAGACGTGCCAGAGTTACTATTCGGTAAAAGAGTAGTCGCTTTGGATTTACCAGGATTAGTTGCCGGTACAAAATATCGAGGTGAATTCGAAGAAAGAATGAAACGGGTGATGGATGAAATAAGAAAAGCATCCGGAGAAATCATTCTTTTTATTGATGAGTTACATACTGTCGTAGGAGCTGGTGCTGCTGAAGGTGCAATAGATGCATCAAATATACTAAAACCTTCACTTGCACGCGGTGAACTGCAATGTATTGGCGCAACAACAATTAATGAATTTAAAAAATATGTTGAAAAAGATCCTGCCTTAGAACGCAGATTCCAGCCGATT
>JBIJDE010000336.1:0-5629 GCA_044344305.1 Armatimonadota bacterium | reverse complement strand
TCGCAATTCTTAAAGGCTTGCGACAACGATATGAAGAACATCATTCTGTTACAATTACAGATGAAGCATTACATTTAGCTGTTAATCTGGCTGATAGATATATTACTGATCGTTTCTTACCAGATAAAGCTATTGATGTTATGGATGAAGCCGCTTCAAGGGTTAGGTTAGCATCATCAATAATCCCAGAAGAATTGCGTATTGTAAGACGAGATTTAGACGATGCTACTCACGAATTGCAGGAAGTAGGTGGAGTCTCATCTTACGAAAGAGATCATGACCGTTATTTTGAATTACGTGAAAAAATGCGTAAATTAAAAGAAATCGCTCATGATATGGAAGAAGAATGGATAAAGAATCGTGGCGGTATAAAAACTATTGTTGATGAAGGCGATATCGCTGATGTCGTCTCATTATGGACTGGAGTACCAGTACAGAAACTTGCTGCAGAAGAGAGCACCCGATTGTTAAATATGGGTGAAGCTTTGGAAAATCGAGTTAAAGGTCAAACAGAAGCTATTACTGCTGTAGCACGTGCAGTAAGACGTGGACGCGCTGGTTTAAAAGACCCAAAACGTCCTATCGGATCATTCATATTTCTCGGTCCTACCGGTGTAGGTAAAACTGAACTTGCCCGTACTTTAGCAGAATTTCTATTTGGCAATGAAGATGCTATGATTAGAGTAGATATGTCAGAATATATGGAAAGGTTTGCTGTATCACGATTAATGGGTGCGCCTCCGGGTTATGTAGGATTTGAAGATGGTGGGCAGTTAACCGAGAGAGTAAGACGACGTCCATATTCAGTTGTATTACTGGACGAAATCGAAAAAGCACACCCTGAAGTTTTTAATATATTGTTACAAGTTCTTGAAGATGGACGTTTGACTGATAGTCAAGGGCGTCAGGTTGATTTCCGTAATACGGTTATTATTATGACCTCAAATGTCGGCACCAGTTCTATGGATCTTGGGCGTGGTATTGGATTCTTATCTGATGCTGAACAAAACGTTAATAATACTTACAGTCGTATGAAAGATATCATTCTTGATAAATTCAAACAAACTTTCAGACCTGAATTTTTAAACAGAATTGATGATGTAATTGTTTTCAAACCATTAGGTAAAGAAGAGATTGCGAAAATCGTTTACCTGTTTATTGATAGATTACGAACTCAATTAAAATCTCAGGGTATGGATATAGTCGTCACTGATAATTTAATCACCAAACTTGGTGAAGAAGGTTTTAATCCTACTTTGGGAGCAAGACCATTGCGCAGAGCAGTTCAGCATCTACTTGAAGATACGCTTGCTGAAGAAATGCTACAAGGCAATTTCCGGGAAGGCGACCTTATACATGCTGATTACCGTGATGATAAGGTCATCTTCAATAAAGAAGTCAGCATGCCTGAAATTCCAGAAGCAATCTCAGCCATGCAAAATTAGATTAAAGTTGCCGTTTCTATGTTAGAGACGGCAACTTTTTTCTTTTTCAAACGTAATAAATATATGAAATCATCTTTCTTAAATAGCAAAAATATTGGATTTACGTTAATTGAGTTACTGGTAGTAATTGCCATAATAGCAATTCTCGCCGCAATTCTCTTTCCAGTCTTTTCGCGAGCAAGAGAAAGAAGCCGTCAAGCTACATGCATAAGCAATCAAAGACAGATCTCATTATCTTTAAATATGTATGTTCAAGATCACGATGAGTCATTTCCAACAGCAAATGAATGGCAACAAGTATTAAATAAAGATGGAAAGTTATCATGTCCTAACACACGCGGAAAATTAGGGTATGGAATGAATGGATATCTTGAAAATTGCAATTTGGGAATGATAGCAAATGTAAGTAGAACTATAGCTACAGTAGATTCTACAACATTGGCCACTGAAAAACCTGATTTTGGAAGACATTTCAAATCTGCGGTATTTTCTCGTTTAGATGGCTCAGCAATATCTGCAGAGAATTATGAAAATGGTGGAAGATTTGCTGCCGGAACTTTTCCTATTCAACCTTTAGTAACTGATGACCTTGGCAATTCATTTATAAAGCCACCAGAAAACTTTGTTGCTCATCCAGGAGGAAGCAATGATTATATTATAAAAGAATTTATTTTTGTTGGACCTTATGGTAATAATACATTAGATACCCGCAGCACAGGTGAAACTGATGATGACTACCGAACCAGAAATACTTTAAATAGAATGAATAACGATTATATAGATGAAGGGAATACCATTCGGCTATATGCAGATTTAACACCTTATCCTGCGGAACCTGCACCAAAATATCAAAATATTCAAGCTCCTACAATTAGTGTTGATGATTTAATTACTCCTATTCAAGTTAGGCAAGATTCATCAGCACCCATGAATTTATACAGTAAATGGACTATGGCAGATATTCATAGTGGAATAGATCCTGATTCCACTGGTACTTTTGACATGATGGACCCCAATTTTTATAATACTAAATTTTATGGTCGGACAACATATGCAGTTACTTTTATTTATTCTGAAACTGATCAGAACGTAAAATTCGATTGGTGGTGTGACGATGTAGGAAAAATATGGATGAATGGCCAACTTATCGCACAAGATACAGGGATAGTAGGCGTCTATCCATCAATGCCTGATGTACCAGCCCAACCTGCTTCTGGGAATTTACTGATACCATCTGGAATAAGTTATATGGTTATTAAGACAACAAATTGTGTTCAATTATTACCAGGTATTGATGATTATGCTGGCGGTATGAAATTCAGATTAAGATTTTACAAGCCGGATTCATCTAACCCATCCGCAAGAAATCAATTGGATAAATCGTTGTATTTCTCTGGGATTTTGAAGTAAATACTTTTTTTTATTTAAATTGCGAAACTTTTTGTTTAATAAATCGTCTTAATTAATATAAAAGGGAGGAAATTTAAAACATGAAAACGACAAAAAAGGGTTTTACCCTCATTGAACTATTGGTAGTAATTGCCATTATTGCCATTTTGGCCTCAATTCTTTTCCCGGTATTTGCACGTGCTCGCGATAAAGCGAGACAAACAACTTGTACCAGTAACGTTAAACAAATGGTAATTTCTGCACAAATGTATGCACAAGACCATGATGAAGTTCTTCCTGGTTCGGACTGGCAAAAGCAATTACCAGATGCTAAAATATTATATTGTCCAAACAAGAAAGATGGTGGATATGCTTACAACACATATTTGCAAGGTTTTGCCATTGGAACTCTGCAGGATCCTACAAATGTAATCGCATTTTTTGATGCAGATGAGTCATTAACAATGAATCCAGCTCAAACTCGTCATTCTAATGGTGCCGTTTACGGTAGAGCTGATGGTTCAGTTGTTTGTGTAAAAACTTCGTATCAGGCTGGACACATGGCTGTTGGGTTATACCCAATCAACCCTATTCATTTTGATACGACAGGAAATTTGGTAGCACAGCGACCATCAACATTTGTATCTGACCATGATGGTGGGACAGCAGATAAAGGTGTAACAAATGAATTTACAATAGTTGGCCCATATGGTGATAATATAATAACTGGAAATGCTCAAACTGATACAGAAAAAGGACTTGACACAGATTATATTGGTGAATCGAAGTTTTCATTATATGCTGCAGATATCTCACCGATACCCGGTGATGGCGCACCTGGACTCAGCAATATGGTAAATCCAAGTGTTTTAGATAGTACAGCACCATTACCCTCTGGTCCCGCTTCACCGAAACAATTTAAGAAATGGTCCATAGTAGATACTAATTTAGCGGATGATTTAGGTACAGGCGTATATCCAATGTATAAAGTATTAGGTTCGTTATACTTCGGTCGTTCTTGCTATGCAGCGACTTATTTATTCTCGCCTGTAGCTCAAGATGTACGAATGTATTGGTGGTGTGACGATATTGGGAAAGTCTGGATTAACGGTAGTAATAAAGCAAAAAATGGTTTACCACTTGAAACCAGAATCATTTCTGGTGTAACAGATTTGACAGGTTTAACATCTGCAGAATATCCTGCTAATCCACCAACCCCTGCTACTCAAGGAATTATATCTTTACCGCAAGGAATAAGTTATATCCTTGTCAAAACAACAAATAGAGTTTTAGAAACTGCAGATGGAACAAATTATAATAATGCTGGCGGTATGAAATTCAAGCTGAAATTTACCGATACTACCGGTAACCCACTTGCAACCGGAAATACTTTATATTTCTCTAATTCACCACAATAAATTAAATCAAAAAGCCCCCTTTTGGGGGCTTTTTTTTATTTTTCAGTTATAAATACTTGACCTATATCATAAAATAGATACATAATGACATCACGAAATAATGTTTAAATTAAAATTCATCACTATATTTGTTCTATTATCTATTTGCTTTATTTGTAGTGCATCAAATATGGCAGAAAAATTACTTCCATCAACACGTTTTGGAGGATGGTTTACTATTCGTGATGAATCCTCTGATAGACACATTAATCAAATCTGGCGTACGACATTAAGCTCACCTGTTCGAGGAACACAAGGATTTGTGTTAACTTCATATAGAGTTGAAGAATGCGAAACTGAAAACGCAGCATCAACAAAAACCTCAGATTTTATAAGCCGCCGAAGATTTACAGATTATATTGCAAAAGGCTATGAGGTATTACCAACCGCTTGGAATACACAAGATGGTTTTGGAGCTTTATTTAACATTAATGGAATGACACGTGGAGATATTGACGTTTACAATCGAGCAATAGTTTATGCATTAGGACTAACACGTGGAAATATAGCCATTACTTTAGAAATTAGATTATCTGTCTCAGGTGAAAACTCTAATGATTTAAAGAAAAGTTTAGAAAAGAATGATATAACGGTTTTATCTAATGAATTAGGAAAATTTATTATATCAATGTGGCAACCACAAAATATAAAAATCCCTGATGAACCTATCTTAACTCCAATGGACCCACCACAAACTTTAGATCCACCTGATGTCGAAGTTCCTTTTTATGGTAATATTAAAGTAGACCCTGCCCCTATAGATATTAAAATAAATATAGAAAATGTCAATCCGCTTTTACCACAAGTAGAACTGATTAAGACTAATCCAATAAATCGATGGTTCACCATTGATCATCATCTCTCAATAGTAATCCCTGAAACCTGGAAATACAGTGGCAATAATAATTTATCTACATGGTTAAATACTGATAACACTTCTATGCGTATATATTCCGCAGAAAAATATGATACGAATGCAGACCTTAGCTCTGCTATAGACGACTTTGCAACATCTCAACAAGCAATAAGTTTGTCAAAGTTTACTCGCACACCATTTGCTATTGACGATGCAGTTGGTGTTTTAGTCAGATACACAGACTTTAATAAAAATACAACGCAATCATATCTCTTTGGCAAATCTGGCAGAATATGGCGCATTGATATTTCAATGGTCGGTGACAGTGCACCTCTAAAAGATGAAATAAGAAATATGATTTTAAGCATTAAAGCAGATTAGCATTGGAGGGATAAATGTCTTTAGTATTAATCATCGAAGATGAACGTCCTATAGCTCAATCGATCGCTTATACTTTGAAGCGAGAAGGATTTGAAGTGACT
>JBIJDE010000430.1:0-4515 GCA_044344305.1 Armatimonadota bacterium | reverse complement strand
ACCAGGTACAGGAATGATGATAAATAGGTCCACAGGCATCTGCAATTCTATTAATGTATGGTACACTAAACTCAGCATGCATAATCGGTGATAAAAGCGACATAGTGTCATCGGCAATCATAGCACCAGGTCCATCTGCCCAAATGCAGGGGAAACCACAGGGATTTAACTTTGAACCGATTTGTAGGTTGAACTCTTTTATATAAGCAATTTGATAAGTTGTTATTTTTTCCAAAAGACTATGTATTTTATCTGGATGTTCATAAAATGCGGTGTAAAAAGAATCATCCCACATTAATTCAGCAATACCCAATGGAGATTGAATGTCCGGACAACGAATTAATTCATTTGTTGGCATCGTTTCAACCTGTTCTTTCATGCCGCGTAATACATTACCAGGCCAACCTGAATAAATATCAGGAATATCAATATCTGCCACTTGTGCGGGGTCGTAAATAAGTTTTTTTATCCATGGCTTGCCGTCCAACATGTCAGGCTCACACCCCATCGCCTGGGCAAACATACAGGTAGTCACACCACCACCTGCCCAGTTTGTCCGCACCGGTGTCCAGTCCCATTGCGCCATGGTATTCAACCTGGTACTTGCGGTTATTGCACCGTTGGCTGAATAAAAAACCCCGCCTTTAGAAGGATTATCATAAGCATTTCGTAAACAATTAATCATTTCTTAAGCCTTTATAGAATAATATTTCATTTTCAACATTTCTTGTAATGCAGGACTAACCACATCCGCATAACGCATTGCGCCAAGATCGCTGGGATGCGATCCGTCGGTAGTCGCTTCGCTATCAGTACCGATTAAATCAGCGCCAGTAATATAATCTATTCTGTAACCATCTTTACGCAATTTATCCGCTATTTTCTTGAATGCCGCCTGTTTCTCTAATTGAGCCGGCAAATAATCATGGTTCAACCATGCATTTGCATGAGTTCGGTCTTCAATTAATAAAATAGGAGTGTCAGGATGTTTATTCAAGAGTATCCACAGAAATGATTCGGCATTTTGCAACACTAAATCTTTACCCATATTCGCCAATGGATCTATTACAAAAACCGCCGGGTCGAGTTCAGCAATAATCTCTGCAAGTTTCGGTTCCATTCTGGCACTTCCAGAAAAACCAAGATTAATAACCGGGTAATCAAGCTGTCGACCTACTATTGACGGCCATACCATGCCCGGGCGTGACAAATGACCGCAGCCATGTACAATTGATGTACCGTAAATAACAACTGGTTTACGAGTATCAGGTGTTATTGGTTGAATATTAGCGTTTTCAGAAATGCCCAATTCAATTGAATCAACTTCATAAGTCAATGGCAAATACAGTCGCCATTCCCGTAGATTTCGTGATAATCCTTCTATCAACGGCGTCTCGCCTGACGGCATAAATCCGTATTTACTTACACTTGCCCACCGCCAATTACCATCATCATCCCGGCAATACAGGTCCAGATATTTTATATAATGGTGTTCCGGCGGCGGTGAACTTCGCAGTTTTGTTCTGGCATGAATTATATCTGAGTCAGACATAAAATCCACCCACATTCCGGTTGATTGTCGGCTTAAACTCCACACAGCATCAGTGACTATTCCTTCAGCCCGTCCCGGTAGACGGTCGTAGAAAGATTTAGTATCTATCCAGCCTTTCCCGGACACACCTAATTCTTTTATATCAATCCACTTCAATTCCATCAACATTCTCCATCAGGACAAATAGCGGTTACCTGTAAGTTTGCGTATTCACCTATCAATGGCGCCATTTGGCGAAAACCAATATACCCACTGCCAAGTATGGGACCATATCTTTCACCGTCATCTCTCCATCGCAATATTTCCAGTTCTGGCTGCCAATCATTCACACCTTTGATATAAAAAGTAACATCAGGTCCAATTTTTACTATTCTCATAAGATATGGCCCTATCGCGTCTTTTACAGATGGAATCGGGTCGGAACCCTGAGCAACCATATGAAATCCATAACTTTTACGTAGATTGCTGAGATTCATTGCTTTTTCCCACATATATTTCCGGCGAAAATATGATATATGAAGTGCGTTAATATCCCCATGGTGATACTGATTATAGGGCCCATTGCGTGGTGCCAATGATGGGTCAAACAAATCCTTCTCCCCCTCTCCCATCGCGGCAAAAAACATTATAGCCAGTCCCGGTTCATATACCGGGGTAAACTCCCATGATATCTCAATATTGTCAGGAAAAAGTTCTGGACACCAGAAAACCAGATTCGCCCGTTGATTAGCTTCTTGATCACTGTCAGGTCCCGGGTCAACCGTACTTTCAAGCCGCATTCGGCCACGCGGAAAACTTACCGCACCGGGACCTTCCATGCAAAAATTTTCCACACATTCAGGTGAAGATAACGGATTTTGATATATTATTTTTTTATTCATAAATCAAACCTCATTAACTTAAAATAAATTAACATTCAATAAGAACCGCGAAACGCCAGTCGGGACATTCTATTTCCAATTCTGTTGTGCCATCAGTCATTTCTACAAGAGAATATCTTTTTTCGGTCAATATGTCACACAATTTCAAATTATTAAAAAAATCGCGAGAAAATCGTAAATGCGCAAACTGATGATTTTCCTGAAAGAAAATAAAAACTACACGGAGATTGTTACTCTTACCATGCTTAACGTATAAAAATGAGGTTTCATCAGCAAGTGGTTGAATAACTTCAATTTCTTTTTGTATTTCTGATTTATTTACCACCCATGCAACAAAATCTTCAAATCCATTAGTTTTATTTGCAAAATAAGATTCGCCCAGATAACCACTGCAATATATAATCTTACCGCTACCAACCGGCAGACATGATATTAAAGAACCCTCTATATTATCAGCATAAACAATACCTTTATTTTTTTCCAATGGTGTAAGCCATTGAGCAAGTCCCATTTTGCAACATAATCCATCAAGGTTTACTGCAATAGTTTGATCTGTTAACTGACGACGGCCAATTTCTTTTACACCAGTCATTTTTGCAAATAAACGTTCTTCCGGATAAGTATATAATCCCTGCGGACTAAACGCACCAGTTTCAGATTCACACACCACGGTGCCACCATTATTAACAAAATTTTCTAATGCTTTTTCTAATTTCTGTGTAAAGACAAGAACGCGCGGTAAAAATAGCACAGTCAAATTATCAAGTATATCCAAATGTTCTTCTTCTACAGCGACAAAAGGAATGGATTTACGAACTAATGCACGACAATATCCGTGAAAAGCATATGAATTTGCGTAGGCATGACCAACTTGGGCGTATTGCAGATAATAGCTTTGTGGACTGAACAACACCCCAACTTTGGCATTAGACGGAACATAATTTTTTATTACATCCTGATGATTTTCAATAATTTTTCCCGTAACCCGCATAGCGTCTATACGTTCCGAGCCAAAAACTTCATCACGCCAACACCAGAACAGTATGGTATCGGCACCACTTGCCAACCCGTTCCAAATCCATCGTTGCTGAGACAACGCGTCAACAGGCTTGTGAACATCAAATCCCTGCGATGCTCTGCCTCCCTGCAATTCACTGAGCCAAACAGATTTATTTCCTGCCGCGCTTTTAACTAAATCAATTCGCATGCCAAAATTAGCATCATCTACTCCCTGCCATTTCGGAAAACTTGAACAACCAACACCATCTGTATTATCGGCAAACACCCAATCATTACCCCGGTCAATCGGGGTATTTTTCTCATATCCCGCCATTTCTGTACAAGGATGAGCACCATGCAAAGTTACTATATGTTTTGGATCTAACGCCTTTATCAAGTCATATCGTTGTTTGCCGTGTCGGTTGCATTTAGCTGTTAAAAAATCTTCAAAAGCCATCATTTCAGTGTAAGTGCTGCCAAACCATTTCCCTGGTAACACTTCATCCCATTTTCCATAACGCCGATTCCATGTGCTGTTAATACCATCAAGTCCATGATATTTTTCATCTAACCAATTACGAAAAGCCTTTAGCGTATGTGGACAATAACAAACAATACCATCAGCCCCTACATTCCACCGCGTTTCATTCCAACAATCCCACCCACGAAGATGCGGTAAATCACGATACCGAGTTGCTACTGTACTAAGAAATGAAGCCATCCTATCCCACACAGCAGGATTATCAGTACAACCACCGGGTGTCAAACCAAAATGACATTCACCACGATTCTGGCTAATAACTTTATGTCCAAGATGATTAATCATCTCACTATTCGGCACCTCGATATGTATCCAATATGGCTGTATCTCTGCAATAGTGCTGAGAATAACACCCAAACCGTTTTTCTGGGCTAATTCAATTAGATAATCATAGTCATCAAATTGGTATTGTCCCGGCTTCGATTCAATCCATCCCCATAATAACCACAACTGTACTGTATTCAATCCGGCATCACATATACGCTGCATATCATCTTCCCAATAACGTCTATCAGGAAACGGAGCACGGTAATATTGCACGC
>JBIJDE010000001.1:0-47538 GCA_044344305.1 Armatimonadota bacterium | reverse complement strand
ATCATGTCCAAATTTCATCTCTTTTGGCTTTTCAATACAGATTAATTCGTCCCATATATTCAACTAACTCAAGCGGAAGCAGCCTTTCACATTCAAAAAAGTGACTTAAAATTGCGACCTATATGGCATCAGAAAGAAGACCGCGTGAAAGCTCATATCCTCGTATGTTTCCTTGCTTATGTACTTTGGAAAACACTGGGATTATTATGCAAACGGGCTGGATTAGGTGACGAACCACGAAAAGTATTAGATGTAATATCAAATATTCAAGTAGTCGATGTTGTTATACCAACCCGAAGTGGTGTGGGAATCCGTCGGCGATGTATAACCCAACCAACCCCATATCAAGCAACATTACTTCAACAATTAAAACTTCAAATGCCAAGTTATCTAAAAATTACAAAAATGTAGTGGAAAAATAAGCCTTAATTTTTATGGTTTTGAGAGTAAACACCACTAAAATTAAGGCTTAACTGCGGAAGTTGGGCCAACATTGATTATCATACTGCGGATACATTTCAACTCGGTTCATCACAGCTATTATATGCCGTGTCGCATTAGAATAATCCTCTTTTTGCATAGCGATTTTTGCTTTACTGATATGAACTGGTATTGATGTCGTATCATACCACGGCACAATGTCAAACATGCCAAGGATGACATATAACAAAATGCATGCCAAAATCGGTTTCCAATGCCAAGATTTGCTTATAAATGATTTCCATAGAGATTTTATTATATTTTTCAACATGTTTAAATCACGCTGTTTATATTCAATAATAATCGTATAATCCATAACAAAATAAAACAATGCTGTAAACGTAGAGACACAAAATCTTGCGTCTCTACAAACCACCACATACAATTTATATATGTTAAAACGAATCAGCTACGTCGCTGATGCGTACTGTGCTGCAGATTATATATTCCGGCACGCTGATAACCTCGGGGGAACGTCTGCCGTAGGTGCTACTGATGTTTATTGGCACACTTTTTGCGGAAATCGCGGTTATGCTGCTGAATATACTGGGGATGGTATCGGTTACCCGGGTGGACAGCAATGGCGCGGTGAATTTTCCGCCGACTACCCGCATGGCGTTAAAGCGTGATGAACCGGTGATTTGTCCGCGGGTGGGGTCGGGCAGGTGCAGGTAATGCAGTTGGGGTATATATATCGCGTCGCCAACCTGCGCCAGCGCGTTTTCCAGTCCTGGTGTTGCATCGCCGGTGGCAAATACAATATCCATGGTGCCGATATCGTGACCGGTTGGCTTTTTACCATATTTAGCCGCGGTGGCGTTGTCGTAAATTAAACCAGCAAAGGTGCCATCTTTCACAAAATTGAACTTGCCCCGTTTTCTGCCGGCAAAATCGAACGGATACCCAAAAGTATCTGGACAGGCCGGGTCGTCGTAGATATTTACCGATGGTGCAAACAACATGTCGCCAAAGCTGTTTGACGAGGTGAAAGCTCGTTTTTCTTCCCAATAGCGACCGATGAAACCGCCCCACAACGCCATGGTGAGCATTTCAGCAATGGCGTCGGGTCCGAAAACCACCGGTTGTTTGCCGATGGCGGTCTGGTAACCGGGATTGTTTTCGTATATCGGCAGCAATGAATTGATATGATTAACAACGGCATCGGCACAGAAATCGGCGCGGTTTTTGCCGGTCTGGTCAGCGGCAATTTCCCACCCGGCAATATTGTTTTTCATCACTATTTTCAATACGCCATCAGACAATTTGCGATATGCGCAATTGTCATTAATAGTGGTGGCGAGAAAAAGCTCTGTCTCGCCGGACGACCACGAACCACTAAATGAATATTTATCCGGCATTGATTTTATAATTTTGCTGCAGACGGTGGTCTTGTCCTCCGCCGTCAGCGATATCATCTGCGGGTCATAACCGGTGTAGTCGGCGGTCTCCTCTTCCACTTCTGATGGAATCGGCTGGTAGTCCAGTTCTGGGCTTTCCAGACAATTCTCGTTGGCGCGGTTCAACGCGTTCATCACGATATCCAGCGAATTAACGTCGGCATTTATGCTGTATGCCCCCACGCGCCGACCATTGACCACTTCCACAGAAAACCGGGTCAGTTCTTCCGACGTTGACAGCGCAACCGCGGAATTGCCCAGTCGAATGAGATTGCTGTCCTCGCGATGCAGGAAGAACGCAGCGGTTATTCCCTGTTTGCGCGCTTCGTCGCGGGCTTTGAATATAATATCTTTTATTGTGCCATCTATCATTATCTTACTCCTCACCGGTGTCGACGTCGGCAAACCGCATTACCGGTATGCCATGACCGACTTCCATTATCTGGTTGGGTTCGCCCTTGCCGCAATTCGCCACTTGCTGCAGTTTCCATGTGGTGATATCGCCAACCTTGTCCAGGTTGTGCCAGAAAGGCAGGCTGTGGCCGTGATAGGTGGAGTTTTTGAATACCTTGCCTTTCACGCCATTCTTAACTTCCCAGGCGATTTCGCAGCCAAAATGGAAATGTTCGCGGTTCGAACCGATAGACCATGAGACTGGCACATCCATGATAATGCCATCTTCGGTGGCGGCGATGATGTCGTCCAGGGTTCCGTCGTTACCCGGTGCCACGTTGATATTCGTCATGCGGTCAATCGGGGGACGGTAAAACGCGCAACTGCGCGATGCACCGCCACTGCTTTTCATCACCTCGCGTCCTGCCACGTGGTTCGCCTCTTTAATATCGCCGCGGCAGGACAGCACATTCACCAGCAAGCCGTTTTTAATCAGCGGGTATTCACTCTGCGGTATCCCGTCGTCATCCAACCCGAATGTTCCCGGCGAATTGGGGGTGAACCCGGCGTAGGCGTTCAGCTTTTCTGAGCCAAAACTAAGTTTGCCTATCATATCCGGTTTAACGTGGGAACCGCCGGCAAAGGAAAGTTCGTAGCCGAGGATGCGGTCAAGTTCCAACGCATGGCCAATAGTCTCGTGAACCTGCAAGAAGCCTTGTCCCGGCAGCAATATCACGGAGCGTTTGCCGGCGGGCAGTTTTGGTGCCGTCAGCAGTTCTGCCAGTTCAGCGTTAATGCGGTCAGCGTTGTCGGCAAAATTGCTGTCCGCCAGCCATTCAAAACCGCGGGTTCCGTTGCCATTGCCCGCCAATTCGCAGGATCTTTGTTGGGTACGACCTTCGTCATCCGCCGCCATCACGCTCATATCGGCAAAATTGTTAATTATTTTACGCTGGTATTCGGTGCCGTCGGTGTTAAAATAATTGACAATTCGTTTCTGAAAATAAAGGCTTACCGTGCGGTGTTCAACATGTTCATTCTGCAATTTCGCGTCAATTGCCCGCATTAAATCAGTCTTTTCTTTCAGTTTCACGGTGAATGGGTCGGTCATCACCGGCGACTCGTATTTCCCCGCCACCTTCACCGATTCACCGCTGTCCTTCGGGAAACCGGGCAATTCGGCGGCGGCGCGGGCATTGTTCAAGGCGCGGTTAAAACATTCCGCCATATTCGCCATCTTTGCGGTAGCGGCAAATCCCCACGCGCCGCGATACAGCACCCTTACTCCCATCCCACTCGACAGCGACGCGGAGTTCCCCTCCAGATTGCCATCATCAAGATACAGCGATTCGGTAGCATCTTCAATATAAATACGAATATCCGCCCAACTGCAACCCGCCGCCAAAACGCGGTCAAACTGCCGACGAATCTCGCCTGTCATTTCATTGTTCATAGGTCCTCCAGTTAATTTGGTTTAGTATCGGTCGAATTGGTCGGATCGGACCGATGCGTTGTAAGGGGACTGCCTTAAATGCGGAAAAGTTAGACCCTGTTATAAATCATAGTGGTTACCCGCATTTGTGGCTGTACCCGATTATCATCATACTACAGCCCCGCCACTCGTTCATCATACCCAATAATCGCCGGCAAACCATTCACCGGTTTATCCAGGTAAAAATATGCGATAGCAGACCAATCATCTTCGCGTTCGAATAACACGTAATCTGCCATGGTGTCTATATTTTCACCATCAATAAATTTGGTGCCGTCGCCTAATTCCATTAGTTTGTCTGTTACTCCGCCGTTTAACAATTCTTTTACTTCTTCGCGACTACCGCATCCTATTTGCTGGATGGTCACGCGAATTTCGTCGTCAAAATATATCAGGTCGGGACCATGCAGGCGGTAAAATGAAAACGCCAGCTTTTCGTGGTCGGCAACCGGGCAGCCGTGCCATAACTGGGCATATTGACCCTGTCCCCAGCCTGTCGCGATGTAGTCCTCAGTGCCGGTTCCACATAGGGTAGGGTAATCGGTATCGCCATCAAGATAGACCTTCACCTCGCCTTCACCCCACCAGGTTCTTCCATATCTCACCGTATCCGCGATTACCCCGATGGTACAACCAAGAAAACATCCTTTTCCTTTAATAAAGGGTAGTATGTGGAAATCTTCTTTCATACGAGTTTTGGATTCACGGTTGAATACTGCGTGAAAGTAGCCAGTATTTTCGGGATGTTCGTCACCGATGGTATAGTCTACCTCGTAAAATAACATGCTGACATCGGTGCCGGTTTCGTTGCTGACAGTTAATCGGCATCCGGTGCGGAACGGCATAGGTACCCGGCAGGTATAAGAACGGCCTTCGGCGTTACCAAACCAGGCATTTTCAAACGCGGCGTTGCGACCCAGCGACACCCCGAAAAAGTCGCCAATCGGTGCCTCTACCGCCGGTGTCTCCGCACCATCCCAATATGCGCGCAGCACCAACCCGCGCATCAGTTGCGGCGTACGGTCGGGGAAGGTTATCCATATGCGCCGAATAGTGCCGGAACCAGTCGCGGCGGCGATGGTCAGGGTCTCACCCGCCGGCAGCGGCAGTGAAGGCTTCCCCTTGCGACCGTGGTTAACCTTGCCACCGCTGCTAACGGCACCATCAACATTCTCCGCCGTCGCCCAACGCATCTGTTTACCCGGCTTTAAAAGATATAATTCGTCCTGGTTTATCATGATTGTTACCTTTTTTGTTTTATTTAACCACAAAAAGGATGGAGAATGCAAAGAAATATTTTGAAAATATTAAATCCTCAATATTTAAAAGAATAACATGTCATTATATTAAATGATTGCAAGTAATGAACCTTAACCAAAATAAATTGGGCAATAAAATCGGTATTGCTACAGAGCAAGGACACATAAAAGTAATATCTACATTAAACCAAGGGTATTCCGAGTTTCCAGCTCGGAGATTGCGAACAAGATGTTCGCTTTACACTGGGTTTTGCAATTGACTCGAATAATTTCTTTTCATTCAAGAGGTGGCAAGAGCGTCCCGCTCGGAAAAAGAAAGAACCGGAAATAAATTTCAGCAATTCGCCCCTTCTTGCAAGCTAACGTCACCGGGACGGTGACGCCACATTATTTCAAATCTGGTTTTGCAAGAACCTGTATACCCTATTCATTTTCCACTGTGATTTATTGGTTAATTATGTTAAAATATTTTCGCAATGAATGATTACTACAGCGACCGAATTTTAACTGGTTTAAACCCCGAACAACATGCTGCCGTTACCTATGGCGACGGTCCTTTGTTAATATTTGCTGGTGCCGGCAGTGGCAAAACGCGAGTATTAACTCATCGCATCGCCTGGCTTATACAGAACCATGGCGTATTGCCCGAGAACGTGCTGGCGGTTACATTTACCAATAAGGCTGCCAACGAAATGAAGGATCGTATTGGGCGGTTGATTGGTCGCGGGGTACGCGGCATGATGGTGGGTACATTTCACGCTATCTGTTCGCGGTTGCTGCGGGATTATGGCGAGGCAATCGGCGTGCCGAAAGATTTTCTGATTTTTGACAGTGACGACCAGACCAGCGCGGTACGCAAAGTAATGAAAGAGTTGCAGATAGATGATAAACAGTTAAAGCCATCTACCGCGTTGAACATGATAAGCAATGCTAAAAACGACTTGCTGACTCCCGCAAAATATAAAGAAGAAAATGCGAAAAATCCCCGTGGTCGCCAGGTGGCAGAGATTTACCGGCAATACCAGAAACTATTGGTGGATAATCACGGACTTGATTTTGACGATTTGATAATGAAAGCGGTGGAGTTGCTGGAAAAAAGCGAAGAATTACTGGACAAATTTCACGAGAGTATCCGCTACATTTTCGTTGATGAGTTTCAGGACATCAACATGGCGCAATACCGATTTATCGAGTTATTGGCGCAAAAATATCGCAACATTTGTGTGGTTGGCGACGATGACCAGTCAATTTACGCCTGGCGCGGCGCCGATACCGGTATATTGCTGGCATTTGAAAAGAATTATCGCGACGCGATGGTGATAAAACTGGAACAAAATTACCGTTCTCCCCAGGTTATTCTCGACGCGGCTTGGCATGTAATTAATAAAAACACCAATCGTAAAGACAAAAAGTTGTGGACCGAACAAAAAGGCGGCGAAAAGATAAAGTGCTACCGCGCCGGGAATGAACACGAGGAAGCGGCTTTTATCGCCAAGCGGATAAAGGAATTGACCAGTGCCGGATTAAATATGCATGACATCGCCGTGCTGTACCGCGTAAACGCCCTTTCTCGCGTGTTGGAGCAAGCGATGATTGGTTACGCGATACCGTATCGCATTATCGGCGGTTTTCGATTCTTTGACCGCAAGGAAATCAAGGATATCATCGCTTACCTGCGGGTGCTATACAACAATCACGATTCCATCAGCCTGCGCCGCATCATCAATACCCCGCCACGAGGAATTGGCGACACCACCATCGCGAGGCTGGATGAAATTGCAATGAGCAAAAATGTCAGCATGTTCGATGTGGTTATGTCGGTGCAATATACGGATTTAGCTCCGCGGGCAAAAGCGGCAATCGGCGAATTTGCCAAAATAATGTCATCCCTGCAAGGCATTTCCGCCACCAGAAATATCAGCGAGTTAATAACAGATATATTGAAATTAAGCGGATACGAACTGTCGCTGGAAAATGCCAGTCGCGGAATAAAGACGGAAAAAGGTACACTGGTGGATAACGCGGTGCAAGCGGAAACCCAACTGCAAAACGTACGAGAATTAATCTCGGCAGCGCAGGAGTTTGAAGCTGAGGCCGGCGATGAAGAAGGCAAATCCATGCACGCATTCCTGGAGCAGGTAGCCTTAACCGCGGAACGCGCCGTAGCCGGCGACAGCGTATCGTCAGTAACACTTATGTCCATGCACGCGGCGAAAGGGTTGGAGTTTGACACCGTATTCATCGCCGGTTTGGAAGATGGCATTTTTCCGTTGCGGAGAATGTGGGACGTCTCGCCGGTGAATATGGAAGAAGAACGCCGGTTATGTTATGTGGGAATAACCAGAGCAAAAAAACAATTATACCTGTCCATCGCCGCACAACGCATGTTATACGGCAAAACAGAAATGACCAAAGTATCGCAGTTTTTTGAAGATATTCCGGCAGAATTGCTGACAGAAGCGGAGCCGGGCAGGATGATGTCACGGCAGAAATACGAAACATGGAACGACATCACTATTGTGCAGCGCCCATCATTCACCCCGAAAATTGAGGTGGATGACAACCTGCCACTGGCACATCAATTGCGCCAGGCCGCCAAACAGTTTGAAATGATGCAACAGAAAGCACAGGAAGAAGAGCAGGAACAACCGGAGCCGCAACAGGTGCGAATACCGATACCACAACACATTCCCCGCGCCACCGAAATAGTGCAAAAAGCACAGGCATCCGTCGTCAGTCCCACTGGATTCCGGGTGGGTGACCGGGTAAAACACAACACCTTCGGCGAAGGAATCCTGCTGCAAATAGACGGAGTAAAATTCAACATCATGTTCAAGGGCGGCATTGGAACGAAAAAGATAGACACTTCCCTGGTGCCGGTTGAGAAGGTTTGAGAAAAACATCATGTCGAGAAAAATTGATTTTTTCGATATGATAAACCTGTCATGTCGAAATTTCTCGTTTTTCTCGACATGACAGTAAAATAATTATGCGTTTTTATCTTTTAGTAAATTATACAATTCTTCATTCAGATAATAATTATTTTTCCATAATTTCATCTTTTTAAGAATGCCAATTTGACATAACTTATTTAGATATATAGATGCTGTTTGCCTATGTATACCAAGGTCGTTTTCTAATGATTCAATTTTTGTATATGGATGTTTAAATAAATGTTCAACCAAAGACTTTGAATAAACTTTAGGCAATTTTTCTTTAATTTCAATTTGATAACTATTCATTAAAAGTTGTATCTTTTTAACTATATCCAGTGTTTCTTCAGCAGTTTCTCTGACACCATTTAATATCCAAATAATCCATTCTTCCCAATTGTTTTTTTCTCTGGTATCTTGTAATAAACGATAGTAATCGGATTTATTGGCAATAATGTAACGACTAAGATAAAGAATTGGAATATCCAATAGTCCTTTAGTGAAAAGGTAAAGAATATTGATAATTCTACCTGTTCTACCATTACCATCATAAAATGGATGTATTGATTCAAATTGATAATGAATAATAGCCATTTTTATTAACGGATCAATTTGATGAAGTTCATCATCATTAATATATTTTTCAAGATTTGACATTAGCAATATAATATCATCAGGATTTTGAGGAGGAGTGTATATGGTCTCGCCTAAAGAACTTTGTAAAACAGTTCCCGGTAATTTTCTTAATCCGGTCTTATTCGGCTCAAGAACTTTTTGTATTTCAAGAATAAAATTGCAGGTTAATAGCTTATTTGTTTTTACCAATTCATAACCATGTTTTAAAGCCTCTGAATAGCGAATTACTTCTTTTGCAGCAATATTATTATATGTGTCATCAACTTGCGAATGATAAATATCATCATAAGTTGTGATAATATTTTCAATGGCGGAACTATCTTTTGCTTCCTGTAATCCCAATGTGTTAATCAGAATTGTCTCATTTGGGATAGTTTTTGATTCACCTTTTAATTCTGCCAATGCTCTACTGGCAGCATTAAGAGCTTTATAAATTTCAATACTGTCTATTTTAATACCAGGTGGCAATTTATTTAAACTTTTTTCCATTATTGCAGTGCCTTTTTACAGAAGTTATCTCCTGCTGAATTGTTTGTTTATCATACTTATTTTAATGCAATCATGCAATAAGACATTAAAATTCTATGAGTTTACCTATCTATTAATCGATATAAAAACAAAAACTCTACATAATATAAACTGTTATGCAAGATAAGTTCAGCTATTCACAAATCAATACTAAGGTAGTATACTAAAAGTTGACTGTAATACATCGTAAAAAGGGGTTACTTATTGAAAACGCAACAAATGAAAAAAATTGGTTTCACACTCATTGAATTGTTAGTGGTAATTGCCATTATTGCCATTCTCGCCGCAATTCTGTTTCCTGTCTTTGCGCGTGCTCGTGAAAAAGCGCGACAGACAACCTGCACCAGCAATCAACGGCAAATTGCAGCCTCGATGCAAATGTATGCCCAGGACCATGAAGAGACTTTGCCTCCGGTTTCATCCGTATGGTCAGATATCAAAGTTGACTCCGGTGCTCTGGTATGTCCAACCTTGGGAAAATCAACCCCGAATGGGTATGGATATAATGCCGCCGTAACCGGCACATCTCTGGGTAACTTTTCTGACCCAACGACTGTAGTGTTGCTTGCCGATGGAACAGGTGAAAATAATCTGATTTCTTATTGGGGCGACATTGATTTGCGCCATTCATCATCGGCTGTTTATGCCTATGCTGATGGACATGTCGGATTAGACAAAACCCGCAAATTTTCCATGTTGATGTCAACAAATCTTTATGACAAATTAACCCCCGCGTCAACCATGGTTGATGGTGCTGGCGGATGGACACGTTTACCATTAGTGGACGATATCTATGGATATAACAATTACGTTAAGGTAGTTACCGGTGATAATGGTACCGCCATTGGCATTGAACTTTGTGCAAATAAATTATCTGTACCTAATGGTCACGGTGTTGCATCATCAATTGCACAGGTTACAAAACCACTGGGTATCACCTCGGACGTAACCACCTGGGCGATTAGCGGTCAATTCCGCACTCCTAATACAGCATGGCATGTACAGGATATAAATGTTACTGTGTTGGATAATAACGCTACTCCGAAAGAAATTGCCAAGATGTATTTCCACCGTGATGGCACCGCATATTTTCAGATAAACGGAAAAGATATTCTTACCGGTACCGCCACTTATCTATCGCCGGAATGGTATGTAATAGAGAACTTTGCAGCAGCACCTAAAGCAACTCCTTTCACAATTACCTGCTCGCATGGAAAAGTGTTATTTGAAATGCCAGGTAAATCTATAGAAACCACCATCGGCACCGGCAGCAACGGCGCACGACCTACAACTATTCGTATATATGACCAGGCAATTGAAGCGAGATCTGTCCGCATCAGCGACCTGAAGTTTGATTCATTCGCTACACAATAGAAGAAAAAATAGTTACTAACTGTAAATCTAATAATAGAGATTATTAATTATCAGTCACCGTATGGAAAGGGAAGCAAGCCGGACTTGCGTACCTTTCCACACGGTGACTACATCTTTTAATATTCCTATGCTAACCAATTTAAAAATAATAAATGTGAATAATTACTTGTAATAATTATACTTTCTTCGCCGCTTTATATTGACAACCATAGCGTAAATCAGTCACAATTGTATCATTAAAATAGATTAAAATTTGGAGACAGATAATGAAAGAAATGGTTGATGGGTTGACCCTTTCCAATGGCGTGCATATTCAATTGCTGGGAACAGAGCATTTTGCTGGCTTGGGCAAGGTTACCATTGGAGATACCGTGCTGCGCAGCGGTCGGCGTCCGATGTTTGTTGAGATACGCAATCCAGATGGAATTACCATGGGCAACTACCAGTTGGAAAATATTGTTAAGAAAAATGACAGTATAGAAATGACTTTCAGCATGGAATCCGTTAAAGGCGGCATAATGGATTGGATGGTTCATACCGTACGCAATCGCTACAATACCGCAGACTGGACAGAAACACCTATAGCGGCAGACGACACAATGTTGAAGTTGATTATCAACCCGGTAACCCGCCAGGTTGATGGCCGCACTTTCACTGGTTTCAGCTACCAATATCATTACACCAGTGCGTCAATCCCCGTTTATCGTATTCTTGATCGCGGTACCTGGGAAGTAGGCGGCCAGGCAGTGGGCAACGAGTTCTGGATGCGGAACTGTTTCACCCCGGCGATTGTACCGATAACTTCTATCGACCAGTTTCATTCCACAGAATGGTATCTGCCCAGTTGCACCAACCCGAGTATTTTCCAATTCTTGCCATTACAGACCGAATTACAGGGATTCTCATTTGTATCGGCGGCAAAAGGCACACTGGTTACCTGGGCTACCGAGGTTGCGCATGTCCGTTCGCTATTTGAAAAACAACGCGGAAAAGATGAAGTTGTGCATCTTCACGAACATTGCGGCGACCTGAGCAATAACTTCACCACATCACCAGTTGAAATGCTGTTCACCCCGGGACAGCAGGATAATGTAGGCCGCGCCAATATATACGAATCCATAAAAGAACTGGTACACGAAACCCTGCATGCGCAGATTAACATGCGTCGCGAACGCATTACCACCTATGGACAAATTGAAGAGTGGGGCAATGCCGATATGGAATATTACCGCAAAAGCGGGTTGCCAAAACTAATTGAAACCGGCGTGAAGACCATTGGGATGCCAAGTCATTTTGAGAATAATATGAATGTTTGGGGTGTCAGCAATATGTGCTGTACCGTTGATTACAAAGTCGCCGAATCGGTGGGTAAGGATAAACTTGCAGCGTTTTGCCAAGATGCGCATGCCGCCGGGATTAATGTAGAAATGTGGGCGAATACCTCAATTTCGTCATTAACTGAAATATTCAATCGTAAAAGCGGTAGACCCGACCGAATTAAGTTTCTCCCTCGTGAAGGCTCAATTATGGAAGCATTGGATAAAGTGCCAAATGCATTTGTCCGCAACCCATCAAACGCCATCGAGGCCGACCACTACACACCGGAATTCTGCGTGCTTAACCTGCGTGAAAAGGCAGTGCGCGAATATTGGCTGACCCGCTGGAAAGCGGCGCATGACGAGGTAGGACTGGACGGAATTTTTCTGGACAGTTCGTTCAATTTATCCAGTGATAAGTTCCACTTTGTACAGAAAGCGGATGCCGAAACTGCCGGTGGCACCGCTGACCAGACACATCTGCTGGGGCATTACCGTCCAGAACTCGAGTCACCCAAAGAGATCTTGTCACAATATCGTGCCCATCTTATTTTAATGAAAGAGATGCAGGATATTGGCTATGTTTATGACAATGAAGACCTTGGTGTATTCGGCATTCACCGTCACGGCCCGGATATTACCGCGCGTTTGAACTCACTGTCAATCTGGTCGGACTGTATCTGCGGTATGAATGCCAAAGATTTACGCGCAGTCGGCGTCGATCCAGAAGAGATATTTTTCAAAGGCATGGCATACCGCATGATGTATACCATCAACTGGAACATCGACGAGGACGCGTTGTGCTTTAGCTATTACGGCGGAGACAGCGATAAAGACAAACCCAACAACTGGCATTTCCAACAGCTTCGTATCTACAACGAACTCAACCAGTATATGTTGAAACGCACCATTCTGCCCGGCGAAAAAGCCGTACAATACACCGGTGCCGGTAAACAAGTCCTCTGGGTCTTCGAAGATTTCGACTACACCGCAGATGGCAAAATAAAAGACATGACTATCGGCGAAGAGTTTCCGGCAGGCAAAATTGGGTTGAAAAAGATGCACGTGTATTTTGAAGAGTGATTTTCTTTTTTAGATTTTGTTATCAAAAAAACTGAAAATGGAATATAATATCTTAGCAGAAATCGACTTCATACGATAGCAGTCGATTTCTGTCGATTTGAGCCATTAAATTACTAAATTAATCACTAAAAAGCAGGCAACAAATGCATTCATATAAACTACAAAATAACCACCTTCGTCTGGTGATGGGTGCTGATGGCACGCTGAACGAATTAACCTGTCTTGCCACCGGGACGAATCATATTGCCAGACCGGGAATGGATTTGTGGCGGGTGGTGCTGGCGGATGATGAATCGCTGGTTAATGCGGTAATGCCGGGAAACCAGGAATGTGTGGTTGCTTCAGACGGTGAACGAATTACCCTTACAGTGGCGCGAATGTCGTATCCTTCACATAGTGGAACCATAACGGTAGATGTGACGTTGCGGCTGAGCGTGGTGCTGGATGGCGATGCATTGCGTTGGACGGCAGAGATTGAAAATAATGCGGCGGGAGTTCGGGTACAGGAAGTGTGGGCACCGATGATTAACGGGGTACGACCACCGGTTGACTGGGCACTTTATTACCCACAGGATTGTGGAATGCGGATGGTTGACCCGGTGGCAAACCTGGGTGACCGCGGGCAGATATTCCGTTTTGGCGTTAGCAATGCCCACCAGCGCGAGTTATACCCGGGCAAGGCGTCAATGCAATGGATGGGAGTATATGACGAAACAGAAGGCCTTTACCTTTGCTCGGAAGATACCAGTTTGCAAACCACTTGCCTTAACGCGGAACGAAACTTTGGCACAACCGCTGTTGATGATTCACTTTTGCTTTGCTTCATAAAATACCCGGGACAACGTTTGGGAACCTGGCAGTCGGCACCGGTGGTGGTATCGCCGCATACCGGCGACTGGCACATGGGAGCAAAACGCTACAGGACATGGTCTGACACCTGGATTACACCTGCTACACCACCGGATTGGATACAAAAAATGACTGGTTTGCAAGATACTATTTTACGCGAACAATACGGCAAAGTGGTGTATGATTATGATGATATCCCGGCATTGCACCAGGCTGCGGCGGAGATTGGCATTGAGTTGGTGAAAATTACCGGCTGGCATCCAGGTGGACATGATAACGCATATCCTGATTATGAAGTAGACCCGGCAATGGGTGGCCGCGAAGGTTTGGAACGAAATATTCAGACTGTGCAGGCGGCAGGCGGAAAAATGATGCTGTACCTGCAGGCGGTGCAGATGAGCAGCAACTCGCGTTATTTCGCACAACATGGCGAGGCGACGATGCAGCGTGATCCGTATGGCGACCCGCTGGCGGATACCTTCAGTTGGCCGGGACCGAGTACATTTTTACCGTTGTCATCCCAGCATAAGCTATACAATGCCTGCCTGGCGTGTCACGAATGGCAGGCAGTTATACTGCAAAAGACACAATACGCGCTGGATTTGGGTGCGGATTGTATATACCTTGATCGACTGGCGGGATACCCCGGATATTTATGTTTTGACGAATCGCACCCGCATACCAGACCCGGCGAATCATACGCCGACCGGGTTAAATTGGGGATGGCTTGCCGCGAGTTGGCGCAGCGGAAAAACCCGGAAGTGGCGATGGCGAGTGAGTATATCAACGACGCCGGTCTGCAACCTTTCGATTTCACCATCCCATTCGGATTCGGGGTACATTATGGCGGCCGCAATTTCGGCGAAATGTTCCGCTACACCTTCCCGGAATATATAATCACCACCCAGTACCTGAATGGGCCAGAATACGAACGGCTTCGTTTTGCACTGGTGATGGGTTTCCGTTTCTTCTTTGCGGTAAAATGGCAGCACGAGCCAATCAGCAGTCTGCCGGCAGAGTTCCGCAACTACGCAAAATCCCTCATCGACCTGCTGCAAGCAAACGCCGACCCGTTCCTCACCGGAAAATTTGTCGATGACGAAGGAATACACAGCGAAAATCCAACACTATTCGCCAAATCCTATCGCAGCGAAAAGCTATACGGCATAGCAGTCTGGAACCCGACAAATGACCCACAGCCGCTGGATATAAAAACAAAAGACGGTGTTGAATTAAAATGGACAGGACCAGATGGTATAGTTGTCGGCGAATTACCAGGACAGGGAGTAGCGTTGGGAGTTGTATCAATTACGAATTAAAAATTACGAATTATTGTAGACAGCAATCGTATGAACTAAGCGATTTCGGTCGACTTCTTTCGATTTCAATTCGTAATTCGCAATTCGTAATTAAATTAAACCCGTATATCTTTTACCTTCAACTGTGCGGTGGTGGTTCCCATGTAGGTGTTCAACGATATGGTGCCGGCTATGTCTACTTTATCGCCGGATCTCAGTTTGGTGGTGTATTCACCGGCGTTAAACCAGATGGCGGACACGCAGCGTCCTACCTGGTTGGCGCGGAGCATCAGGTTGAGATGCTGGCCCTCTGTGCCGCGGGCGGATACGCAGTCTATTATCGCGTTTTCAATCGCAAATGTCGGCTCGGGGTTACCCATTCCGAAAGGCTGCATTTTTTCTACCTGGTACGCGAAGTTGGTGGTTACATCGCACAACTCTGCCCAGCCATCTATTTCAATTCTCGGCAGCAAATCTTCATCAGTCAGGGTGCGATGACCGATTTTATCTATTGCTTCGCGGAGTTTTTTAATGTTGGCTTCTTTTATTTCAAATCCAGCCGCCACCCGGTGACCGCCGAATCTATTCAACAACTTGCTGCATTCGTCCAACGCTTCCCACAGGTGGAACGGATCGCGGGCGCGGGCGGAACCTTTGCCTATTTTATTTTCTACCGCAATCATGACGCATGGACGGTTAAATCGTTCTACCAATCGCGATGCCACGATGCCGATAACACCGGGGTGCCAATCGGGTGATGACAATACCAGTACCCGGCGAGTCGCCAAATCTTCCTCGGTAACCATCGCCAACGCACTTTCCAGTGTACTTTTTTCTTCTTCCTGGCGTTCGGCATTGTTTTGGCATAATCCACGTGCCAGTTGGTCAGCCTCCACGCGGTCTTTGCTCAGCAACAACTTCAGAGAAGCCTCCGCATGGGCGACCCGACCGGCGGCGTTCAGGCGCGGGGCAATTTTAAATGCGACATCGCGGGAATTAACCCGGGTGGTAATATCGGCGGCACGCAATAATGCCGGAATACCGATTTTTCTGTTATTATGATTTATTGTCAGCAAACCATGATGTGCGATAACTCTGTTCTCGCCAAGTAACGGCGCAACATCAGCAATGGTGCCAATGGCGGTTAAATCGAGGAACTTTTGCGGGGCAGAATCGGGTAATTTACGGAGTTTACATAACGCGCGCAGCAAATTATACGCTACGCCGACGCCGGCTAATTCGCGATATGGGTAATCATGACCAGCGATTTTGGGATTTACTACTGCTACCGCAACGGGCAATTTCTCGCCGGGTTCGTGGTGGTCGGTAACAATCATCGGCAAGCCGATATCCTGCGCATGCTGCAGCACGTCGATTGATGTGATACCGTTATCCACGGTGATTCCCAGGGCTATACCGTCTGCCAACGCAGCATCTATCGCGTCAGCATTTAATCCGTAGCCGTCATCGATGCGATGGGGTATATACCAATCCGTCAGTTCTTGTCCCGACAAAGCGTTGAATGCCCGTACTAATAGCGCGCAACTGGTTATGCCGTCGGTATCGTAATCGCCAAATATGCGAATGCGACCGCGGTTTCTAATTGTTTCATCAATTTTTTCGGCGGCTTTCAACATATCTGGTAATAAAAACGGATCACCCAACGAATTAATATCTACGTCCAAAAAGGCATCTGCTTCTTCTGCCGACTTAACGCCGCGACTGCATAATAATCCACGTAACGCCGGTAACATGTCATCATGATGAAAATCTAATTCACTATGTTTGTTTATCCATCGAGTTCCAGAAATTGAATTGCGCTCTTTGGGGGTGACAACTGGTTCTGCATTAAAAATAGCCATATCTATTAAATTATACACTATTTAAATGAGTTGGAATAGATACCGGAGTGGAGGAAGAGAGAGGGGAGAAGAGAGACGAGAGAAAAATTGAAATGGCAAATGGCAAATGGCAAATTATGCCTCCCTCGCCGAGGGAGGTGTCACCGCAGTGACGGAGGGAGCGACGATTTCTAAAAAACTATCAATTGCTATCTAAATCTTTTTTTCTTTTACCCCTGTCATATCTGCGATGATTAGTTTTACTGCCTGGCTTATATTTACTTTCCCGGGTATTTCCGATGATTTAAAGAAGCTGGCAAAAGAAACAAAACGAATGATTACTGATATCAGTATCACTAAATGATAATGGGTAAAGAATGATGGTAAAAATGTTAAATAGTGCATATTGGGTTCAAAAATTTCGGCTAATTTACCACTGGCGGCGGCACCGAGAGTACCCGCAATACCGATGAAAACGTTCATTGACGCCATATATGCAGAACGGCGTTCCTCGGGAAACACCTTCATGGCGATAAAAGTATTTGATTGTTCAATTGATTGCCACATCAAACCACCGATTATTGTGGCTGGCAAGATAAAGAACCATTTATATTCCGGTATGATAAATGCCCAGGCGATTGGGACTATTAACTGGGTTATCAAACCAAGTCCAATCACCGGACGCGGGCCAAACCTGTCTACTAACTTACCCCAGTATGCCGATGTTACCGCCATACCACACCATGGGATAATAGTTAACACAAAACTCGCGTAGGTGTTGTTGAATCCCAGTCCATGGTTGGCCAATGACGTAAAACATAACTTCCACAAACATGGACCGGTCAGCATATACGCAAAGAATGTCGGCATCATTAATAGCATAAATCTGCGAAACATCTTGTTTTTCCACGGGATTGTTACAATATCAATAAGCTTGGTTTTTTCAACAACTGGCCGCGGCACCTCTGGCACCTTAATAAATATCAAGATATCTATCGCACCCAGTATTGCACCAACGGCAAATACGATAGCGAATATCTCGCGGGAGCCGTGATATTTGTCAATCAACCAGGTGGCGGTCATGGTGGATACAATCATACAAATCATCGAATAGGCCGCCCGCAAGCCAAAGTATCTACCGGCAAGGGATTTGGGGATAATAGACGCCATCCACGCGGCCCACCCCGCACCACCCAGGGTTGCCAATATCAAGGAAAGAAATGCGATGGAACCAACCAGATAAACCTTGGTATCTCGTGGCAATCCATCCATAAACATCGGCACCGCTGCGATAACCAGCCAGAGCAACCGGTGAATAGTTACCAAAATAAGAAATAAAGGTTTGGCGCGTCCGGTACGTTCAACAATATATGAACCAATAATGAAAAATATCACTGCAGAAGGCGGCAATGCCATCAATAGTCCGAAAGTTGCATCGTTAGCATGAAGATATTTATCAAGAAAAGCCGCATATGGCCCAGCAGATGTAATGGCAGCAAAGACCGAACCAAACATCCACGCAACCAAAACATACCACATCGAGGAACGAACCTCGGCGGAGGTATACCCATGCGGAGTAGTCTTACGTGGTTTTTCAGCTATATTATTATTCACAGCATGCTTTTTTCAACAAATGATGATGATAACCTGCAAATGGGGGGAATTTAAATTTTTGAAGTTCCTTTTCTGGAATCAATATACACTCCTGAATATAGTTTTTGTTGGAGCTTAGATATGTCAGCGGTAACCGGTGAATTTGCAGTCAGTCAAAAATTAACTAAAATTTCTATTAGATGGCTGTGAAAATCATTCTAATCTGTGGTTCAGGCAGGTGAATGCTTTTTTTATCTGAACCGCAGATTAATGTGATTAAGTATGATTGGAATGATTGGAATGATTTTACGAAGTGCTATTTTATTACCGGATTTCTTAATTTAAAATAAGAACTATCAGGATTAAATTCACAATATTGCTTATAGTAAACAGCACCCGGTAAATCATTAAATCATTCAAAATCACACTAATCTGTGGTTCTAATTAGTGGTTCTACTCTGCAATATACGAGCAGCAATAGTCTGTAATCTCTTGTATTTTTAATTCAAACTTTGAGTTTGCTGGTACTTCAAAGGTGTCTCCGGCGGTGTATGATGTCCATTCGTATTGACCGACTATATTTACTTCTAATTTACCGGCCAGAATTTCCATGATTTCCTTTTCTGCGGTGCTGAACACATAATCACCGGGCATCATGATGCCAAGGGTTTTCTTCTCACCGCTGGCGAATATTACGGTTCGGCTGGTTACTGCGCCATCGAAATATACGTTGGCTTCTTTAACTACTGTTACGTTTTCAAATTGTGACATTGATTATTACCTCATATTGTTTTATAGCTCGATTTTACACGTTATCGTCGTCGTTGCCAACTATTAACTCGGGGGCAGCCAACGGCCTGATGGTACTTGATACTTGTTCAAGTTCGATTAGTTCTTCATTATTTGCTACTTTTAATTCCATCAATCTCTTCGTACTTGGCAATAAACGAGTTTCCATTGAACTGACCATTTTATTGTAATTATCCACAGTGCTGTGGAGATTTTTGCCTACTTTAGATACATAATCAGTAAGAGTATTCAGCCGTTTGTATAACTCTAATCCGACTTTTTTAATTTCCATCGCGTTTTGTGCCAGTGCTTCCTGTTGCCATCCATAAGCGGCGGATTTCAGCAGCGCAATCAGCGTTACCGGCGTCACCAGTAGAATGTTGCTTTTAATGGCGTCTTCAAATAGTCCGCCGTCTTTCAGCAATGCTGCTGTTAAAATTGCATCCGTCGGCATGAACATAACTACGAAATCCGGGGCATTTTCAAACTGGTTCCAATATTCTTTTCTGCTTAACTCCGCTACACGCGACCGTACCTGTGCGGCATGTTGAACTAATTTCAATTCGCGCGCGACATCGTCCTGTTCATCCAGTGCGTCCAGGTATGCGCTTAATACCGCTTTGGCATCAATTACAATGCGTTTATTCCCCGGCAGTTTAATTATCATGTCTGGTCGCTGTTTACCGTCGTCAGTATCTACCGAATGTTGTTCATCAAAATCGCAATATTCCTGCATCCCCGCCATTTCCACCACACGCTTCAGTTGTATCTCACCCCATTGCCCGCGCCCCTGTGGGGTTCGCAATGCCTTCACCAGGTTTGATGTTTCATTGCGCAGCGATAACTCGGTTTCATACAATCTTTTCACCTGTTCGGTAATTTGCCCATAGGCATTTTCGCGTTTATTTTCAATCTCTACGATGGTAGTATCAACTTTTTTCAGCGATTCAGTCATCGGTTTCAATAGCTCTTCAATCGCTTTTTGCCGCTTTTCCAGGTCGCCTTTCGCCTCGCTGTTGAATGTTTCCATATTTGTTTTTGCCAATTGCAGAAACTGGTCATTATTATTTTTCAGTGCTTCGGATGATAACGCTTTAAAGGTATCACTTAATGCGACTTGCGCCTGGGTGAGCAATTCCAGTTTCTCTGTCATAGCTTTCTTTTCGGTTTCAATGTAACTGCGCATACCGCTTAATTCCGCCGTCAATCTTTGCCGTTCATTCATTAATTCGGCAATGGCTCTGTCGCGTTCCGCAATCACCGCGTCTTTATCAGCAACTAACTTGCTGCGTTCCTCAGCGGTAGATGCCCGCGCGATTAATTCGCTTTTCTCGGTATTTAACAATTCTATCTTTGCTGCTAACGTATCGCGTTCAGCCGCAATATCATCTTTTTGCCGCAATAAATTAGTCAGGTTTTGTTCGAGACCGGCTGTTTTACTTGCTGATTCTGCCAAACCACGTCTATATTCCGCATCCGCTTTCCCGCGTGAAATTAAAAAAGCACCAATAAAGCCAAGCAACACGCCGGCAATGATGTAAATTAAGGGGTCCATAATTTTCTCCTTCAGTATTTAGTCTTCAAAGTTTTATCAGTCGGATCAGTCCGATCAGTCCGATAATAAAAGGCCAAACCGCAAGGTTTTCCAATTCAATCAGCGTCACCGAGACGGTGACGTCACATTTCCTCTCTTCTCCCCTCACTCTTCTCTCTTCCACTACCTCGGCATACCCTTCGTTAAATCTGCTACTAATAATGGACGATGCATCATCAGTGCCTGTTTGTCGAGGGTTTCCGGGGTGATGGCTGCATCATTCATAAACCGGAAGCGGAAGGTGTGTTCTCCCTGGTCGGCGATGGTTGTCCGCATTGCGGTTGCCTGGTCAGGGTGGTGGTGAGTGATTATCGGACTGCGTAGTAGGGTGAAACGTGCCCGGGCAGTGGTGACATCAACCGCGTAGACATCTGGTGATACTACTGCCAGGTCACCAATTTTCGTCCAGTCGCGCAGTGGTGTTTCTCTGCCGATATTTGGCCGCGCTATTGATGCGCCGGGGATGCCGTCGATTCGATCGTTTGGACTATTTTCATTTAACGGACAGGTTAGTTTCAACAATTTGAATTGTTCGCGCCAATTTATCTTCAAAATTAATTCTACGTATGGCGCGTTTGCATACACCCGCCATTCCGCATTCAATGTGCTATCGCCAATCTTCCCTATTTGCGCCATAGACGCCATTAGCGGGCCATTATCGATAATATAGGGGGACGACCACACCGGCGAGGTGACCGGGCCTTCAGCATAGCGGTCAATCACATGGGTCCAGTTATCCGAGAAGTCATTTATCAGGTCAAGGCGCGGCAAAGATATTTCATTTCCGCCGGCAAAAGATATCTTGCCGTTTGCGCCTAATGATATACCTGTGCCGTCTGCATTGCTGATAGAATCGCTGGTGGTTTTAATGGCTGACGAGACATTTTGTATTACATTTGGTTCCAGACGAATTATTCTAAGGCTGTTTGGTTCAACATGTAATGGCATCAGCAATCGTTTGAACCATCCATTTACCTGTTCCGACTGCATCATTTGTACAGGCACTTCAGCGTCTTTTTCATCCAACAAGCGTCCGCCACTGACAAATTTTGGCTCGCATTCTACATAACCGTCATACGCAACATCTGACGCGTTCAAGAAAACTATTCTCTGCATTTTATCGGCTGGTAGTTTCACCATTCTCTTGCGCAGTTCATATTGCAAAATCTCGTCGGCGTCGGCGATTGTTCCGCTTAGTTGATTGTATTGCTGTTCGTATGCGCTGGGTAGACTGGTGCCGCCCAGAATATCGTGGAAATGGTTGAAGGCTACGGTGCGCCAGCCTTTTTCAAGAGTCTGTTCGTTACCATTAGCGGCGATAATCTCTACCTGATTCAGCCGATGTTCCGCCTGGCGAACCCTGATCTTTATGCCGCGTACCACGGTATAACATCCGATGGCGTGGTGCTGCAATTCACCGGTCACCAACGGCAATTTATCTTGCTGTTCGGCAATAGTTTCAAAGAATCGCTGCGGTGATGACAGTACCAATTCGCATCCGTCAATAGAGTTTTTATGTTCAATTAGCCAATTCAACAGTTTTGCGGTAGGTCCACCGCCATGGTCGCCAGCACCGACAAAACACATGGTATCGGTGATGCCATCCGGCAAGTTCTCCGTAGATTGTCGGATATGCCCGGTGATATCGTCACCAGACGCGTTGTAACAACCGGCAATGCGGAATGTTAAAATCTCTGGTGTGTCGGGAAATCCTTGCCAACGGAACATTCGTGCCGGCAAGTTCATTTCATATTCCTGCGGACGCATCATCACGTAATATTTTTGCCCGGCGGCATGCATATATCCGGGCAGGGTCGCGGCATGACCAAAACTATCAACGTTATAGGCGACTTCGGGGAATTGTCCGAATGTCTTTTCAAAATATCGTTTTCCCACACCAATCTGCCGTTCAAATCCAACACCACCGGGGAAATTACAATCCGGCTGAATCCACCAACCGCCCACCAACGACCATTGCCCATTCGCCACTTTGCCCTTAATGCGTTCAAGAAGTGCCGGGTCAATGGACTCAATCTGCTGGTATCGCCACGCCTCACCGGCAGTGAATACGAAATCAGGATATTCATCCATCAAATCACACATAGTGCGGCAAGTAGCCAACACCTCGTCCAGACCGGCTTGCCACGGCCACAGCCAAACCGGGTCAAGATGGGCGTTAGCTATAATGTGAACGGTTATTTTTTTTGACATGGAATGCTCCTGGTTGAGTGTAATTGCAAATTGAGTGATACTGTCGGGTACAGGCAGCGAATATCGGTTTGTTGAAAAAGAGAAAAATCAGTAATTACGATATTCGAGCCAGTCCCCTTTTTTAATACAAATACTTTCTAATATACCGGTTACTTAAATTAAAGCAATTGTAATTATAAGAAAGATCGGCTGTATAAGGGGACTGGCTTTTATTCGGAAATTTTAAACCTGTTATTATGTTATAGTGGCAGTCCGAATAATTGCCTGTCCCCGATAGAATATTGTTTATCTCACAGGCGGGCCGCCTGTGTTACGATTACAAGGTGATTTTTCTAATTACTGCGCCATCATCGCGTTGTACGGTACGGCTATGTTTTATCGCTGGTTTGCCAAATAGCATGGCGCAGAACGGATGGCGCGGTGGGATACCAAGGTCGGCTCGAATCTCGGGCATCAGGCCGGTAACCATATTCAACATTCCCCACCATACAGTACCAAGACCGGCGCTTTGTGACAGTAAGTCAAAAAATGCGACTGCGGCAGCAGTATCCTGGTTAGGACATGGCGAGTCCAGTGGAGCTGAAATAATTAAGGCATGGGGAGCACCGCGAAATATGATATCGGCACCATGATTTGTGTAAGCGGCCGGGGCTGCCAGCATATATCCGTATTGTTCTGGGATGCGGTTTTCCGCTGCCATCTTTTCCAGTGTAGTCAACACCTTGGTGCGCAGTTTTTTCATAGTTTCTTTATCGTCAATCACGCTGAATGTTAACGACATTTTATTCACGCCGGTGGGGGCGTTTGCCAGGGTTGCCAGCAAATCGGCAATTAACGCAGGGTCAACATTCTCATCGCGGTAATGGCGGATACTGCGTCTGCCCTTTATCAGGTTAGATATTTGTTCTTTATCAGGCAGTGATGCGGTAGATAAATCAATGCTGTCAGCAGGATTTTTGCCAAGTATCGACAGTGCGCCAGTGGGGCATACCGCCAGACAATGCTGGCATTTTACACATTTAATCTCATCTTCCGGGGCGATTACCGGCACAGCATCGCCAACCTGGGCAATTATCCGCGCAATACAATCCTTACCGCATAACCCGCATCGGGTACAAAGCGCATCATCTATTTTTAAATCGAGCATTATTTTCTCCTGGTATTGTCTTGTATGCCATTATGATAGCGATATTTATGGGAAATTGAAAGTGATTTGTATAAGAGTAATGGTTTATGTCCCACAGATAATTTTTATAGGCATTTCCAATTTTTTTATTACACAGAGATGCACAGAGGAGACACGGAGATTCACGGATGTTTTATTAATGTCTCCCTATTGAGGAGATGTCACCGCAGTGACAGAGGGAGTTTTTTCTCTGTGAATCTCCGTGTCTCCTCCGTGCATCTCTGTGTTACCCAAAAACCTAATCGTAAGCATTCTTCAAAGCAGGATCTTCTGTCATGTATTGAATGAACTCCCATTGCTGGCCGTCATCGTCGTTGAAATAATACCGTTTGCGCCATTGGGATTCTTCCGGGTAGTAGCTTTGTGTGTATCCGGCGGCTTCGAGCCTTGTTATTACACCGACGACATCTTCCACTACAAAACCAATATGGTTAACTCTTAATCCCTCTCCTGGTTTTGCATCTGGTGAGTATGCCAGCGAAATGTAGGCATCGTCGGTACCGACATGCAACCATTCACCACGGCCGGATTTATCACCGCCGCGAATGTGGAAATCCGGTAGGGCCGTGGTGATAAAATGCACCGCCTTCGCAATGTCGCGAACGGCAATATTACAGTGTTCCATTCTACTGAACATGATATTTTCTCCAGTAAAGTTTTATAAATATCAATTTTGATTATACACGCCTGTATGTGTGTGGACAAATGTTTGAGGAGATAAGGATGAGAAAAAGTAATATTTCACAGTCACCGTTTGGAACTGGGCGGGAGCCCGGCTGATTTTCCTGAATCTACCATTTTATCCACTTGCGAATCAAGGGATTGACATTCACATGGAGAGCCGGGCTGCGACCCTGTTCCATACGGTGACAGCATTTTAAGAGTTTCTGAAATTTATAAATGTGGCACAAAATATTGTGCCACATTTCTGATTTTAGTTACTTGCCCATTGTTGCGGTTGTTATTCCCAATAATACTGGTACGGCATAGGTTGCACCAGTGCCGGGGTAGGCGATATCTACTGAGGTTATTTCCAATTCTGGATGCGGGTTTGCCCAGATGTATTGATAGGCTACTGCCTGGTCTTTTGATTTATCATTCGGGAATGATGTTGCCCATGCCACGGTGCTGTTTTTGCCATTTTGCGGGGTGGCATTTACCCAGTTATCAACTTCCCAACCCAGACGTACAGGTGCAATCTCGGTAGTTCCGTTAGCGTAGTTTATAACATATTGGAAAACCACTGGCGGGGTCTGGTCGCCGGTTTTTGGTGCGGTCCAGTTCTTAAACTGACGCGCGGTGTGCAGGAAGAAGAGCGCGTCGGCTTTCTTGGCAACCGGGATCGCGGTTAAGGCATTTGGCAGTCCTGCCGGTGCGCCGGTTCCACCCAACATGATACATGACGGCAGCGGACTGGTTTTAAAGTCGCGGATATTGTATGACACGCCATTCAGTACATTGTCACCTTTGGGCAGCATGCCAAGGTCGCGGACATCCGGCCAGCCTTTGTCGTTAGTCAGGAAAGCGTTGCATTTTGCACCGAGATCAAGCGGGGTAAAGTTGAAACCAGATCCCGACGCTACAGCATTGCCGCCGCTGAAAGTGGCGTTAAGGTTGCGCAAAATAGTAGATACGATATTACGTTTCTTCTGGGAATTTACCGGGTTGCCTTCGGTCTGCTGGATACGCAGGTTATTAAGAATAACTCCGCCTTTACCCATCGGATATTTTACCAGTGCGCCGATATTAAGCAGTGGTTTCACCCGGGCTTCAAAGTTCTCTGGACGTTTAACATAAAGCCACATATTGTCGATTCCAAATATTGAGTTAGTGGTATTGGCAAAGTCGGGCAATTCGACTGTAATCACTTTCGCTTTGCGCGGCGTGTCGAGGGTTATCGTCTGGGTATCTTTCCAATTTTGCCCAACCATATAGGTGAATGGTTTCGGGTCGTTGTCAAAATAGAGATTTACCCGCTGTATCTGGTTGAAAATTCCAGTGAAGAGAATCTTCATTTCGGTGAATTCCATTGTCTGCGGGTAGGTCATCGTCCACTTGTGCGCGGTTGGCGATTTTGGCGGTACGATGGTGAAACAATATTTCCATGAATCTACGCTGGTGAAACCATTAAACATATTGCGTGGCCAATGGTCCCAACCTGGCTTGGAATCGTCGTAACCGTAATATTTTCCATCAGGAATAGTGGAGAATGCCGCCACATCATTAACATCCACAACACTGGTGAAGATATCATCAGCCATGAATTTGTCGCCGCTCCACAGGTTAATCTGTTGACCGGATTCCATCACTACATCGCGCATGGTTAGTCCAGCGATTAATGGGTCGCCGGTGGTTGGCAAGGTTACTTTTTCCATTTCAAATTGGCGAATAAGGTGATCGATGCCTACGATGGCGTTAAAGTCGGCTAACCCCTTTTCATCCAGACCCCAGAGCATTATGTAACCGCCGCGAGCGGTGAATGCCTGTAATTTTATCTTTTCTTTCGCCAGTTTAGCCAGAGTTTCCGGGTTGGCTTCGGCGATAACGATGTCAATTTTTGAATTACTGATAGCCTCTACCACGTCAGGAATAGTCTGATATTCCAACCCGGATTCCGCAATCATTTTTCCTTGCGGTGAAGTCGGTGCCATGGTAATGGCGGTTATTTTATGTATTGGCTGATAACTGGCGGCATAATTAAGCAGGTTATCAAATAACTGCTGTGCCACCGCGTTGCTGTCTAACTTTTCGCCCACGGTTAATTGACATGGAATGAGTAGACCGTTGTTAACAGCGCATGTTGATAGTGCGGTATAACCCAATTCCAGGTCGCATTGCACCAGCGAAGTCGCACCGTGAGATGCTTTTTTGTATGGGTTACGATAAACAATATGGTCGTTTGACCATGTGAAAAAGTCTTGGGTAGTCAAACCATTGAATACCGGGTGTTCAGGATTTTCCGGGAAAGCTATACGGCCGAAGAATTCGCTCTTTTGATTGGATTCCGTAGGAGCAACAATGGTAAGGTCGGCGGGAAGAGCCTGGTCGCGCAATCGGTTAGTTTGTTCCAGCACAATTACCTTGGCACCGATAGATGCCAAGGTTTTCCATTTTGGACTGGATGCCTGGGCAGGAGTAAGAGAATCCTTACCCACTATAACCACGTTGGTGGTCAGTGGCAAATCTTCAAATCGTTTTATTTCGGTAAATGCAATACCACGTTTGTTCAGTCGTGCAATTACTGATCCATTCAGATCAAGCACCAGTAATTCACTAGCTTTCAAAGCTGGTTTCGCATTATTATCCGAGTTAATTATTGAAATATCTTTAACATCGCGGAAGAGTTCTTTGCCTTTCACTTCACAGGTAAGTATTAATTGTAATTGAGTACGCTTTGTCACTTTTGGCATTGGAATAGTTACATCCCAATCGGTGGTCATGCCTGGAGCAACTGTAAATACTTTGCTATCGCTGCCAACAACACTTTTCCCACCTGATCCGGTCAATGTCCATTTTACGGTTATCGGGTCGGCATAATGAGTGTCGTTGAAAACGCGCAAGTTTCGCAATACCTGTTCGCCACTGCCAAATGACCAGTTCCACTGCCGACTGAGCAGCGCGATTGGCTGCCAGCTATTGTAATAGATATTGGATTCATCGCCGTGCCAGTAATGGAAGTTTACATCGCTCCAGCGGTATCCTTCAGAGAGCATTTTCGAGAAAATGCCAATACCTTTGGCTGCTTCAGTTCGTCCACTGAATGCGCCTTCGCCCATAAGACCGGCATACCATGACGGAGCGAAACCGCGGGCAAAAAATGATTCGCCGATAAGGATTGGCTTGGTGCGGTCGATTGGCCATACCTGCCAGGTGTAAACACCTTTCATCATTTTATTCAGCGTATATGCCTCATCTGGATAATCACGCTGGGCAGTTTCCTCGTAATGACATCCATATACCGGCAGAGAGTTATCGACTAACGCGCGCCCGCCATCTACCATCACCGGTCGGGTGGGGTCGATGGACATTACTAATTTTCCGCTTTCTCGCATCAGAGGGTCGATATCACGTGTACGTCCCCAGTTGCGAACATTTATATAGGTAATTTCATTTTCAATTGACCACAGGAATATTGACGGGTGGTTGCGGTATTCCTTTACCCAGGCAGCCAGGTGATCATTCCAATGTGCGAATAGTGATGGCGCACCACCCTGGAAAGTGCCATAAGCGCCACCCTGACCATCAAATATGCCTGTGTAGCGAACAGGCATACCGGCAGCGTCATAAACATCAACCAGACTGGAGGGAGTCTCAATATTGCTACCCCACAGTCGCTGCATGGTTGTTCCATCTTTCTTCATATCGGCGATTCCCGCCGGGTTGCTGGTCATATAATTATGCAGATCGGCGCGGCCATGGAAAGGAACCCCGTTCAATTTAAAGTTTATTCCTGCCCATTCCCATTCGCGGAAACCGAATTTTGTGCGAATGGTGTCAACAACATTACCTTCGACGACAATTTTCGTCACCGCGATATATTGCTGCGGGTCATCCGGCCACCACAATTTCACATCATTCCAGGTTACTTTTGGACTGGCAACAGTAAATGAACCGGCAGTTAAAACTACGGTAATTGGGTCGAAAACCTTCTCCGGCTTGGTGCCAGTAAGGGTAAATATTTCATTTTGCAGAGTAACGGACAAGTTTTTATCTGTCGGATTTTGCACTGTAGTTTCCAGAGTAAGTTGTTTATTTTTAACTGAAGAGATCGCGAAAACATCAGCAGCATACGATGGTCCAGTAACAGTCAACGTTGGTGTTTTCAACATGCCGGTCTGTAATCGTCCAGCGACCGGGAAATCAAAACGTTCAGTAACCCACTGTGCGTTCCAATGCTCAGTGGGGATATAATACAATCCGGGGGTAATATCAGGCCGCGCATAATAAGTATCTTTGATGCCTACCCAAATCTCGTTATCCTGTCCGGGTTTTACTGCCTTGGTGATGTCGCAATCCCATGCCGCGTATGGAGCACGGGTGAATCCACAATAAACACCATTAACGAAAACGGTGGTTATCATGCTGTTGCAGGGGAAATTAAGGATGAATGATTTCCCTGCCGCATCTGCCGGTACATTAACACGGGTGCGATATATTAAACGATGGCATTGGTTCAATTCCTGTTTACTATATTTGTCACCAGGGACATTGATGCCTGCCCAATAACAATCTTCTGCTTTTGGCATTGTTTTAATTGCACCATCACGGTCGCTGATAACCTCTTCATCATAACGTGCAACCTGCCAGTTGCCAGCCAATGATTTTATTACTCGATTGCCATTTTTGGGAGTTTCCACAGAAAACACCTGGGTTGCAGCTTGCTTGTCAGTCTCTGTTTGCCATGCTGCGTCAGTTTTATACTTGCCGTTTGGTTTAAATTGTCCTTTATAAATACAAAATGCATCAGCAGTGAAGTTAATATTGGATACGGTAACTTTGCCGGCGTTATCCGTGGTATGTTTGCTGCGGATTTGTAGTGAATGAGTTCCGGCTGTTAAATCTTGAGAACCGAGTTTCCACCAGCAGACTTCACAAAAGAACTCAATGCGCTGCAAGTCCTGTGGATAATCGTTGCCGGTAACATCTTTCCATGCACCATTATCAATGCGCCACTGGAATGGCTGTTTCAACGAAGGCAACCCATTGCGGTCCCATATCTCGTATGTGCCAGCAGTAGCCAATGTGAAATCATAACTAAACAGTGCCGAACCATCTGTCGGCAACTGGTCAGCCTTTACATCAGCCCGCAACCATTTCCCATCTGACAGCAGGGAAGCATTGCCCCAACCATGACCGGTAAACTTAATAGCAGACTTTGTAGGCGTTTCACCCTCTATCCAGGCATATTCAGCGGCCTGAACAAATAAACCTGCCATACAAAACGACAGGACAACCAGTAAACGTAGGTACTTCAGCATAACAGCTCCTTTAAAAGAATTGCGTTTTAAACATGTTTAGCAAGACCATTTATATATAAGACACGTTTAGTATATATTTGTTAATGGTATTTTGCATATAGTTTTGGAATTATTTTTAAAAGTTATGAAAACTATTTTTAAAAGTTTAATCAATCTGCACAAAATCATAAAAAAAATAAAAAAATATATATATAGTCAAAATTATTATTGACAAAGGATAATTGTTAGCTTACAATTTTATATATTAATTTAATAATATAACTCGCAAACATAACATGGCAGTCTTTTTCAGATACTGTAAACTTGTTCAATTTGTTATTTAACAAGTTTTAAAAATGTTAGAGAATCTAAAAGAGAGCCCTTTAATCATAAAAGGGTTCAGTCTAAAAGTAATGTAAGGAGAAGGTTATGAAGAAAATGTTATGCGTAGTGTTGACAGTGTTATGTATCTGTTTAACACTTACAGGGTGTAATGGAGGATCAAATAACTCTATTAATCCTGGTGTTTCCCTGAAGATTGGGGCTTCGACTACTTTAGCAATGGGTATGGACAGGGCTAAGATTCTCATTGGTGGACAATTAGATCAAGGTGCAAAAATTGAAGTTTTCAATTTTCAAACCGGTGCCTTAATCACTTCAGGTACCATCGGTTCTGATGGTTTTGGCTCTGTTACTCTAACTCCTGGATTAGTTGTTGTTGTTGTTATAACTGGTAAACGTGATGGGAAAGACTTTAGATTATCATTACTTTTACCTTCTGTGCCAAATGGTGATATTACAGTCGTTGCTAATCCAATTACAACTATAGCGTCTGAATTAATAGGTGAAAAGTTTTATAAGAAATCACTGATTGATTCTGATCTCTATGAAAAAACACTCATGGCTGCGCAAAATTGGTATACAAACAATCCAACATCAAGTGCAGCAATCACTGAACAGTATATGCTTCCCGGAGGTTTTGGAAATATTGATGAAAGTAAGTTTATAGATATAAGTGCTATGATCCCTGCAACTATTGATAATTCTGTTGTAAAGGGTAAAAATGCAATACAACAGGTTAGAGAAGCTGGTCTTCCTTTCCGTATGCTATTAAATCAAGAAACCCCAAGCCTGCGAAAGATAGCAACTTCTGTTAATACAGCTTTTAATGGTGATAAGATTGCTGCTATTCAAACTAACTATTCAAAGATTGGCGGAAATTTATCCAGATTAATGCTCCCTGCTATTCAGGCATCATGGGAAATGACTGATGCAAATGGTAATCCTATTGAAGGCAAAACCCCTAATATATTTAAATTGGAAATGGGGAAAGGTTATAGAATAATTCAACATATTGAAGAATATGGTTATAATGAATATTTTTACAATCTTACCTTCTATCCTGACAGCACCCTTGATATTCCGAATCAGATAACCATGAAAATGGCAGTAATAGGCGATTTTTATACATTAACACTTAAGAAAGATTCTAACGGATGGATAATGGAGCAAACAGCAGTAGTTGATACCAAATTGAAATATACTTTAATTATTCCAACGGTATCTTTAAATGCTGATCCGATAGCTCATGGATTATTTTCTTTCACCGATAAAAATCTCATCACTCCAGTTACCTTTGATGGTACGGCCAAGGCGACTGGCGTTGATAAAAATCATTACTCAAGAATTGAGTTTAATGGAAAATTAACCAGTAAGGAGTTTGAGGCTAATGGTGAATTTGCTGCAGATTTCATGAAAGAGTTACCATTAAACGCATATCCTGGAGATACAATTTATGACTATCTCACTGGTTTTACCATGACAAATGCCTATATCCAATTCACATCTATTAAGGGTGTAGCGAAAATGGGTGGAAGTGTGGTAGTTAAATCTGAAATCCTTCAGGTTAATGAAAGACCAAAATCATTCCCGACTGATTATCAACTTAATGAAGGCATTATGTCAGTTACAATAAATGGAGAAACGTTAACAGATAAGGTGGCATTGTCGTTTAGCGGTAGCATTGGTGTTAAACTGGTAAATGCCTTGTACAACACCAGTTATGAATCAATACCGGTAAATTTCTACAGCAATGCAAAAATATCGGTTGAATCTCCTGCCGGTGATGTAATTGTCGAAGGATTATTTAACGCAACTTCTAAACAAATCGTTATGAAGGGTCGTCCTACTGCAATGCCAAATTATGCAAAATTAGTAGGAAAATACTCGAATAGCGATAGCAAAATGGCTATTAATGGTACTATAGAAGTTAGATTGAATAACCCGACTGACAATATGACAGTTGACAAAGCCAATACATTGATGACAATAATAGGTGATATAAAACAGGGAGAATATCAACCATACGCTGTAAATATAGTATTTTCAACGGATGGAAATGGTAAAGCAATCTGCGATATGAATACCATGAAATTCGGAAATTATTCATTGAATGGAAATGGTGAAGCGACTATAACTCTTGTCGGCAATGAAACCAAAGTTTCAAATGCGATACTTGTTATCAATAATCAAGACGGCGTAAAAGTTACATTATCGCAGGGAACTGATAATGTTATGACTGGCGTAATTTCTGTGGACGGTAAGAATGTTGCTAATATAGCACCAGGATTACCAGGTAATTCTACAACAATTACTTTTACAGATGGCACAACTGAAGTATTGATGTAATCTTTGGTTAAATAATCAAATCCCAAGCACATCCATGGCAATATTGTCATGGATGTGTTTATAATAGAGTTATCGTGTTAATTACTATTCACGACAACTCTAATGTTAATAATCGGTAAATATGACACTTTCTATTATAAAAAAAAATATCAGACTTTTATCAATAATATTCTTATCAATAAATATTTTATTGCATGTTTACGCCATCCCTATTCTGCTTCCAAATGATGTTGAAAACAATATAACATACCACCTTGTTATGCTTGAGGAGAGTAATAAAGATTCTGTTCAAACTGGTTACTCTGGTATGGGAGAAATAAATATCAGATCGTTATGGACATACAAAAAGAAGGAGTTACCGGCAGATTTTGCATCATCAGATGTATTTGCTCGTTTATCAACGGCAGAATGGATAAAGATAAATCACAGCAGATGGTCATTGGGAATGGGGCAAGGTGAGTATGAAGCTTATGATGGAAATCATGACGCGGGACAATTATGGCTCGATTTACATTCAAAACCAGTCGCTAATCATATCTTGTCACCGGAGTTTTCTATGGCAAAAGTAGATATGATATGGTTTGGAACAGGATATTCAATACCATTTGAATATAAGAAATTGCATTGTAAATGGCAAATAAATGCAAGGTATCTACAAATTAATCATTTTGAACGTGGTAAAACTTTAGGTAATGTTGATGGCAAAGATTTTACAGGATTGATGAAGATTGTAAGTGCGAGTGGCACTGGATGCGGATCTGGTTGGACAACAGGAACCAGTCTGGTGATTAATTCCGGGAAACGCTGGCAGGCCTTAATCGATATTAATGATCTTTTTGGCGAGATTACCATTCCATCAGCAAAAGTTACTGATTTATATCTTGTTTCTCCGCGCATTTTTGAAGATCCTGATGGTTTTATACACGATTTCTGGGGTGCGACCGGAAGTACATGGACAGAGAAACATAATACAAAAATTGACCGGACACTAAATCTATCATTAATGCGTAAAGGTAAACAAACTATTGCCTTAATAATGAAAAGCGATAAAAATCAAACTGCATTTTCTATCTTATATGCCATGCCTATATCAAATGATTGGCAGGTAATTGTTGGTATAACACCAGCCAATAAACAGTTACTGACTGGTGTTATGCATTCGTATGGTTCAATTTATTTAAAATGTGACGATTTTCCAGGTAATAAACCTACTCGATTATCAATTTATACACAGATGAAGCTATTATCATTTTGATATAGATTGAACAGAAGTTTGCATTAACAATATCTACTTAACAACCGTCTTATATCGCTGATAAGCGTCTGCCCACATGTTTACGTCCTGTGGTTCGTAGGTGGTCAGTCCACTACTTCGTCGTACCACTTCGCGGCATTCCTGCAGGTTTTTCAGTTCACCAAGTGCCATCAGTTGTACCAGCATATTTCCCAATGCGGTGCCTTCAACTGGGCCGGCTATTACTGGCCGTGCAAGAGCGTTCGCTGTCCATTGGCACAGAGCGTTATTTTGCGATCCGCCGCCGGTTATATGCAGTGCCGGAATGGTAATCCCATAGATATCTTCCAATTGATCGATTGCCTTGCGATAGGAGAATACCAAACTTTCTAAAAGAACTCGCATGATGTCGTCTACACTGTTTGGTACAAATTGTCCGGTTTCGCGGCAATATTCCTGGGCAGCTTCAACCATATTTGAAGGTGCATAAAACTTATCGTCGTTGACATCAACCCATGCCTGGAAAGGCTCAGCGCCGGATGCCTTGAATGCCAGAGTGGCATAATCGTATTCTTCACCTTTGCGGGCAAATACATCGCGAGCACGTTGAATCAGCCACAGTCCCATGATATTTTTCAGGAAACGATAGGTTCCACAAGCACCTTTTTCATTAGTAAATCCTGCGTTCATAGCTTCTGGTGTCGCCTGCGGGGTAGTCATTTCCAACCCCAGCAGCGACCACGTGCCACAGCTTAAATATGCCGCATTTGGTGCTGAAAGCGGGGTGGCAACAACTGCCGATGCGGTGTCATGTTCGGCAGGGGCAATGACTTTCATCGATTTCAGCTTTGTTTCTTCTGCCACATCGGCACGTAAAGAACCCAGTATTGTGCCACTGGTTACTACCTCGGGCATTATCGCCGGTGGAATATCCAGAGCAGCCAGTAAATCATTAAGCCACTCATCTTTCTCTACCGACAAACATTGTGAAGTGCTGGCGATGGAACGTTCTGTCGTGCGCGAACCGCATAACCAGAAATTCAACAAATCCGGAGTAAATAATAATGTTCTTCCTTCAATGAATAATGGTGACGATTGTACCGCCAACGCGCGCAATTGGTACAAGGTATTAAATGGCCAAAACGCAATACCAGATTGGTTATAAATTGATTCACGTTTAATCTCTTTTGTTATTTCTTCAATCAGTCCATCTGTGCGTTTATCGCGGTAATGTACTGGCACACCCAACAGATTGCCGTGCGCGTCCAGTATGCCAAAGTCACAACCCCAGGTATCGACTCCGGTAGATGCCAAATCCGGCACTAATTCACCAGCTTTGCCCAGACCTGTTAAAATATCTTTATATAATGACAGGGTATTCCAATGCAAGGTGCTGTTTAAAGTTAACGGACTATTAGAGAAGCGATGAACAACATCAATATCCAAATGTTCACCGTCAAACATACCCACGCTTACTCGACCACTTTCTGCACCGAGGTCAATTGCTGATACTGCTAAATGTTTTTTCATTTCATTACACCTTGTGAATTATATTCGCTTAATAAAATTAACATGGATAGGCAGGATGGACATGATATTAAATATATCATGTCGAGATTTACACTGAAAATAAAAGCTTATCTTGCCTATCCTGCCTATCCATGTTAATTTAGTTATTTTCTACTTACTGCGTTCCTGTGCCATTCGGGCAGCAAATCCACCTTCACGGAATGCTTTTAGCGGATCAATCGGCAGGCCGGCTTCCTCGCGCATTATTGCCAGCAGCGGCCGGACATCGGTCTCGAATGCTTCATGTATCATTCGGTGCGCACCCAACACATCACCAGTGGCCTGCAATTCTGCCAGAGTGTTACGATTAATGCACAATGCCTTTGCATAAGCCGTCTGCACATTCATGATGGACATTATCATCGCTTCAATTTTATTTTCTATGTTGTGACTCTGGTCCAGCATATATGCCGTTTCCGCCGCGCGACCATTTGTGCCGCCATTAATTAGCTCATGAAAAATCATGAACAGTTCAAACGGATTGCTGCTGGCGACGATTAAATCGTCATCGGCATATTTGCGACAATTAAAATGGAAACCACCCAATCGTCCCAATGCTATTAACCATGATACGATATATTCGATATTGGTTCCCTGGGCGTGATGACCGGTATCAACCAGCACTTTCGCCTGTGGTCCCAATGCCTGGCAGGTGGTCAGTGATGCACCCCAGTCGGCCAGGTCAGTATGGTAAAAAGCCGGTTCAAAAAATTTGTATTCCACCAGTAACGTCATACTCGCCGGCATGTGGGCATAACATTCCTGCAGGGTATCAAGTAAACGTAGACGACGATCAGCAATATTGTCCTGTCCCGGGTAATTTGTACCATCCGCCAACCATAAACTGACTTCATTTACTTTTGCTGCGCCTGCAATATCTATACATTCCTTAACATGGTCAACCGCTTTTTGGCGGATTGCCTTTGAAGGATTACACAGGCTACCCAGCATATAATCTTCATCCTGGAAAAGATTCGGATTTATCGCACCTAACTTCACTCCCTGGGTATTAGCATAGATAGCAAATTCATCCCAATTATCAACACTATCCCATGGTATGTGCAACGCAACTGTCGGGCATGCCCCGGTAAGTCGATGGGTCAATCCAGCGTCGGTTATACGTTCCCGTGATGTTCGTGCCGCTGCAGCGTTGTGAAACTTTTTAAATCGTGTTCCGCCATCACCATATCCCCATGCCGGGGTTTCTATAGCCAGCGACTGCACAGCAGAACGGATAGAATCAGGGTTTAATCCCCGTCCTCGCAGATATTCCGCTAATGCGGCATAGCCTAAATTATTGGATGATGACATTAAGTGCAGCCTCCCAAAAGGAATGAATAACTGTCCTGAATGCTAATGTATATCAGGATGAGGTTAAAAGTCAATAGGGAAAGGTCGAATGTAACAGTTCACCTTTTAAACATTTATTTTTTTTACATCGATTAATAGGATTTACAGATTTTATATCAGGAGTTTTATTCAGGAAAACTAGGCAACCACAATGGATTGCCATTACGATATTTATAAAAATATCACCAAAAAATATCAATTCAAAAATTCCAGCAATCGGTAATTTGACATGTTAAAGTGTTCTAAAAAATCTGTAAGGAAATTTTATCTTTTCAATCCTATTAATCGATGTGAAAAAATAGTTCCTTCCTATATTGGAGGAAGGAACTATTTTACAAATATAATCACCGAAATGGTGAATTATAAAACAGGTTTACTCTCCAACTTAACATTCAATGGAGTGTCTACCCCAGGCTGCAGGATAACCTCAGAAATGCTGTTATTGTATCCACGCGCTACTACGCTGATTTTTTTCACCCAAGCGGGTACTGAAAACCGATATTTGCCATTGATATCGGTTTTAACGACCCAATGTTCCGGTGCAGGAAAGATTCTGGTGGATGCGACAGCTGGTGTTGCTATATAATACATGTCGGCTGCGCTGACAATAGCTCCAACGATTGGTTTATCATCCTGACCGGTAACAACGCCATATACTGTTGCAGGTTTTGGCAACGGTACCAGATTGAAATCTACTTGAACAGGAGTAGCACCTATTAATGTTATAGTTGTATAAATAACTTCATAACCAGGTACAATACAGGTTAGAGTTGCCTGACCGATTGGCTGGTCATCAAGACTATATTTTCCGTCAATATCAGAAATGACTTTTTCTGGTGCTGACACATTAGGCATCATAGAATTTTCAGGGGAATCAGTCGAGGTTTTTCCTGTCGGTACATCCATCGTCTGATATACCGCATCGCGACGTATTACTGCATTAGCAATGGGTAAATTGGTAACGCTGTCTTTCACTACACCTGAAATCTTGCCCAAGACGATAGTTTTTAATGTAACATCTGCTGTGGTTTCTATATTAGCTATTACATCTACTACCTTTTCCTGTGTCTGATAACCTTCTTTTTTGATGAACAACGTTATTCTTCCAGGAAGCGTCTTTATAGTGAAATTACCATTCGTATCTGTTACAGTTACTCGTGATTCCGGTTTACCAAGATTAGTAACGGTTGTGCCAGCCCCACTGTTACCATCAACATATAATACCGGATAATCAGCGAATATTTTTGCTTCTGGTATTCCATTTCCCGCAGCATTTTTGACTACTCCGGTTATTGTTCCTGCCTGCAGCGAACTGAGAGCGAAATCAATCACCTGAGGAGTTATATCAGTCGTTACTGGTTTTTCTTGCGGAGTGTATCCAATGGCATTTACCGCAATGCCAGATACTGCAGGTGATACTAATTTGTAATTTCCTTCTGCATCAGTTATGGCATAAATAACCATACTTTCTAAATTACCAGTTGTATGTGGTTTAATTACAATTCCTTCTCCGCTGGCGGCATTAAATTCGTATTCCTGAGCACCTCGCTTTATTGTTAGGCCTGGTATAAGATTTGGATTTCCTAAAATACAGCGAACCCCTGCATTTGCTATGGGTTTCTTTGTTACATCATCTGTAACAGTTCCAGTCACTACGATACCGTTTATATGTTTTAATGTAAGAGTGAAATCTTGTGTTGTACCACTGCTTGCAGCAATTGTAACGGTAACACGCGGTCCTTTCACATCCATTCCAGGTGATATTGCCCGGGCATGATAACTGCCGGCAGGAATATTCTCAATCAGGTAATTACCATTTTCATCTGTGTAGGCTATTAATTCACGTGGACATTCCGGTACCGATGTCATTTTGCCATTTGCCGAATCGACATTCATCGGCCGATTAGCATCATTAACAACCTGGTACAACATCGCTGGCAATGGCTGACCTAACTCTGCGTCATCAGAGTTTTCTATAACTGGTCTTAAACGAACAAGTGCCCCAGCAATCGGTGTCGATTTCCCATCACTTTCCAGATAAACAGTACCTTTTATTGTGCCAACTTCTGATGGAATTACAGCATCTTTTTTCAATGCGATTGAAGCCGTTGAAACTGTTTGTGCAGTAACATCTACCATTAATGATGACGAAACGTATCCCCGGGCAGCGATATTAACAATATAACTACCAGGTAATATTCCACGGAAGGAATATGAACCATCAATTGCTGTTCGTTTTACACGCACCGGGTGCGGCATAGCATTTGCAGTTGCAACCATGGTAGGAATAGCCTCTGTAAGGGTGACTACTGCATTGGCAATAGGCTTCGCAGTATCAGCATCTGTAATAATACCACTGATTTTACCTGCATCTTTTACTGTAATTTCACCGATTTCAGTAATTAATTTGGGACCTACCTGAATAACGATAGATTTTCCATAGTTATCATTATTTATAGTTAAAGTGTGTAAACCTTCTGGTATACCGGATAAAGTGAACTCATTACCAGGTTCCACAGAGGTAGTCAAATCAGTTCCTTCGACTCCCACTGTCAAAGTTTGTGTACCACGGGTCTGCGCTAACAGCAGATTGCTTAACGTCCCGCGAACAGTACCACTTGATGTTGAACCGCCGCCACCGCCGCCACAACCAGCAATTAATAACACGACTGCTATCAGCAGTAAATAACTCTTCATTCTTAACCTCCACATTTTATTATTGGTATATTTCCACATTAGACATTATTTTAATCTCAATTGTGAATTATATACCAGATTAATTTATATTATACCATTTAATTATCACTGTAATATAACAAATTTTTTAAACAGGACTTTCTCTTATAAAGCGAAAGTCCTGTTTAATAAAAATATTGACAATTTACCATGCTATTAATATAATGTATCAATATTTATATAGGGTATTCTCTAAATACAGAAAACCTGTATGAATAAATTTTATGGGGGTAAAATACATGATTAATCAACAATACCGTCGTGGATTTACACTGATTGAATTACTGGTAGTAATTGCCATTATTGCAATCCTCGCCGCAATCCTGTTCCCTGTTTTTGCCCGTGCTCGTGAAAAAGCGCGGCAAACCACATGCACCAGCAACCAACGACAAGTAGCCGCATCTGTGCAAATGTATGCCCAGGACCACGAAGAAGCCTTGCCGGCATCAGCAACAGTATGGTCGGATATTAAGGTAGATCCCGGCGTATTAATCTGTCCGACAAAAGGAAAAACGACTCCTAATGGTTATCTTTATAATTCCGAGTTGAGCAATTCAGCCATAGGAATCTATGATGACCCGACTACGCGGACGCTGACCGTCGATGGTGCAGCAACAAATAATGTCGCAACCGCTTCATCCCAGGTTGAATATCGACATTCCGGCACGGCTATTGTCAGTTATCTTGATGGTCATGTTGGACCGACTAAAACAGTATTATTAACCCTGCCATCACAACCGGTAACAAATTACAGTTGGATGCAATTAATACCCTTTACCGGCAAAGCTACCGTATCTTTTGGCAGCAGCAACACCGCTGAAACCACCAGTGATTCCGTTTCCCAATATGGTACTCTGCAACGTATTTTATGGAGCCAATGGACATGGATGCCAAACGCTACCGTAACTAATAATGGTGCTGCCGATTACTGGTTAACCATCAAATTTGACCAATTACGCAATGTGACCAAGGTGAAGACAGCCTGGATGAACAGACCTTCCGGCGAACTGGAGTGCATTAAGAAATTCACCATCCAGGGTTCGACAGATAATACAATCTTTACAGACATTGGCATGATGAATTGGGGTGGAACTCCTCCGGGAAATAATGATGGATTGATAGTAGATGTTAATGTTACGCCAGGTAATTATCGGGCAATACGTATAATGATGAGAGCTGGCGACTATGTGAAAGGTGCCTATGGTGGCCCTGGTTTGTACTGTATAGAACCATTCGGAACCGGAATGGCATTACCGGATGAAGTTAATTGGGCAAATCCATGTTTCGGTGCCACATCATCTGTCAGCGGCGGTGCGTCAAACTGGTATAGCAGCACTAATTTATTCAACAGTGGTTTGATGGTCGATGACTCAGGTACACGTATGGGGTGCAACGGCAATTGGAACGGAAGCACCTACGCGCAAACTGACATGGGTACTGCCCGCAATATTAACAGGGTTGTGGTTGCATGGGAAAACGGATATGCCGGCACAAGTTATAATGTTTCATGTTCAACCGATGGTACTAATTTTGTGCCAGTAACCGCAATGTCAGCCGCCACCGTTTTCAACTCGCAAGGTGGTACCATGTATACATTCACCCCAACCGTCGCGCGCTATTGGCGTGTTTACAATGTCCTCGGCGGCAGCTATACCCTTTTAAACCAGATACTATATTTTGGACCAAATCAAGGGTAATATTTGAAGAGAGAGGAGAGAAGAGAGAAAATCTGAAAATTCTCAACTAATCTCCAAAATCTTCTGCCTTTTCAATGAATCTTGATTTATAAACTCCCCTCCTTGCCAAGGAGGGGTGGCCGAAGGTCGGGGTGGTTGACGCCTACCACAAACCTATTACCATACCTAAATCCTCAATTAAATCTTCCCACCTTCGTGATATTCCGCATCGATATTTACTTTCCAGGGGTCAAACTTACCTATTCCCATGGCGTTTCTGGCGGCTAACATGCCGGTGGCTATGGCGTGGTCCTGGTTGTTGTATTTAAACATACCGGCGCGACCGATTGGGGTCAGGTTGGCGATATTACTCAGCCAGCTTTTCAGGGTTTCGACGTGGTTGTCGTAGCCTAATTCAATCAGCGGGTACGCTTTTTCACTGCGTACCACGTAGCCATTGACGACGTTATTTGCACTGGCAACGTTCATGTTTTCCATCTCTTTTGCCGCCATAGCTATTAATTCATCGTCCGGCTTCCCCCACAATGGACCTTCTTTAAAGGTAAAATATTCCACTGTTAATGGGCTGATATTGTCATCAGATGTCATCTGGCGGCTGAAATTGCGGTAATCACAAATCCGCGCCATTCCCACTTCTTTCGCGTGGACATAGATCCAATTATCGGGGAATGGGTGACCGGCATATTTTAACTGTACCGACATGTGGTCGCGATAACGCAGTTTGGAACAGGCATCCATTATCACCTGTGGCGTCACCGGTGAACTGATATTTATCAGGTCGGTCAGCGGCATGCTGCTGAAAAAGTTGTCGGCCTCTACTTCTAACTCATTTCCACCTTGCAATAGAACCGCGCTTACGATGCGGTTGCCATCTCGGTTTAGCCGTACCACCTGGGAATTCAGCATTATTTCGCTGCCAAGTGACGTTACTTTGTCAGCCATTTTCTCATAAAACTGTCCAGCACCCAGACGCGGATAAACGAATTCATCCACCAGTGTTTTTATCTTCTTTTTCTTGTCGCCAACCAGTGCATTTAATGCGGCGGTGAAAAGGTTTAAACCCTTTATGCGCTGCCCTGCCCACTCGGCGCCTATGCGGCTACAATCGATTCCCCACACTTTTTCGGTGTAGGTTTTAAAAAATATCTCGAATAATCGTCTGCCAAATTGACCGACGACCCAATCCTCAAATGTTACGGCGTTTTTGCTTTTATTGGTACAAGTCGATGCAATGTAGCTGAGAACAATTTGCACCGCGTTAGCGGTACCAAGGGTAAATAACGCATTTTTTGCCGTCAATGGGTAATCAAAATATTTGCCATTATAATAAATGCGGGTAAGACGTGGCACATTAATCAAATCTTCCGCGACAATATCGTCGAAAAGTTGGCGTACTTCCTCATTGCGGGTGAAGAAACGATGCGGACCAACATCAAACCGACAATCTTCAAACAACATCGTACGGCATAAACCGCCAACTGCATTCTGCGATTCGCTAACCACACTGACCGCGCCATTAACCGCCAATTCATGCGCAGCGGCCAACCCGGCCGGCCCCGCTCCAATAATCAATGATTTCATACGGCAATTATACAAATATTAAGCGAATGAAGGAAATGGGGGAGTAGGTGCCGATGATGTGCCGGCTTTTGCGGATTGTATCACCCCTACCGGCACATCAAGTTCTTTTGAAGCATAAATCCAAAGTAAAAAAGCTGAGCGGAGAAACGCGTAATTAACTTGCCGGGAGTCAGTCCTCTATTGATGCAATTATTTTTTATAAATCCGGATTCTAAAATGAAAATAAACCTTCAAAATTAAGTAAGTTGATAATAAAAAATATCGGCTGAAAAAGGGGACTGCCTTAAATGCGGAAAAATCAAACCCGTTTTCAGTCATAGTGGCAGCCCGCATTTGTGGCTGTACACGATAGATGCTTTTTTGACATGATTAACATGATTATCATGATTAAATTACCATGCCAGCCCCAGAGGGGCGACATATTAATAGGATAGAAATAAAAGAAAAGATATACCAGCCCCAGCGGGGCGACATGTAAAATGCTTGAAACTGCAAATTTAAACGCAAATCATCTTTTTTGCAATCGCCGCTAAACTTATTACCGGGGAGCAGGCTGGAAGCCTGCGGTCCCAGTGTTTGGACCGCGGGCATCCTGCCTGCCAATAGTTATCTGCAGAAAAATCAAACCCGTTTTAAGTCATAGTGGCAGCCCGCATTTGTGGCTGTACCCGATAGGTTGTTTTTATTTCCAGTGGCAACCCGAATAATTGCCTGTCCCCGATAGGAGCTTTTTGACATGATTAACATGATTATCATGATTAAAATTACTAAGCCAGCCCCAGAGGGGTGGAATATTAATAGCATAGAAATAAAGAAAAGATATACCAGCCCCAGCGGGGCGACATGCAAAATGTGCGTAATTGCAAATTTAAAGGCAAATAATCTTTTTTGCCATCGCCACTAAATTTGTTACCGGGGAGCAGGCTGGAAGCCTGCGGTCCCAGTGTTTGGACCGCGGGCATCCTGCCTGCCAATAGTTATCTGCAGAAAAATCAAACCCGTTTTAAGTCATAGTGGCAGCCCGAATAATTGCCTGTACCATATAGGTGCTTTTTTGACATGATTAACATGATTATCATGATTAAAATTACTAAGCCAGCCCCAGAGGGGCGACATGTAAAATGCTTGAAACTGCAAATTTAAACGCAAATCATCTTTTTTGCCATCGCCACTAAACTTTTACCGGGGAGCAGGCTGGAAGCCTGCGGTCCCAGTGTTTGGACCGCGGGCATCTTGCCTGCCAATAGTTACCTGCAGAAAAATCAAACCCGTTTTCAGTCATAGTGGCAGCCCGAATAATTTCCTGTACCCGATAGTCCAAGCCTCCATCACCGAGGGAGGTGTCACCGCAGTGACGGAGGGAGTTTGGCATTCTGTCAAAAAAAACCTACTCAGTCCGTCGCAGCAGCAACTCAATAAAGCTATTCACCTGGTGGGATTCGGAGATGCCGGTTTTGCACCAGATTACGAAATGTTCGCAGTTGTTGGTGGCAAGGTTGTATTTGCTCTCGCCAATCCGTGAAATAGCTCGTTCCACCGTTTCATCCGGCGAATATACTTTGTATTCAATCGACTTGATGAACTCATGCAGTTTAATCGGGTCAAAAATCCTGATATTCAATTGGCTGAGATATACATTTACCAACCCGAAAGCAGCAGTTTCTCTTTGTGATGGTGGGGCATAACTCTCTGGGAAATCCAGGATGAAGCAACTTTCGGTGCCGGAATTACCCAGAAACTCCCGATGGGTTACCTCGCGAATCATCATTTCGTCACCCATATCGGCACCCGGGGCAGTATAATGAATGATGCAATCCTCGCTGACATACACCCCGTAATGGTCATACATACCGCGATGAACGCCGATGATATCGCCCGGCTCCGCGATAATCCGCTCCTGCTCTTTACGTTCTTCTTCGCGCTCATCCTCTTCCCGCGCTTCCCTTTCCTCGCGAATCTCACTGGGAAACTTGTAATCGTCGCGACCCTCAACGACAATCGTTTTGTACCCCTTGGTGGTAAAGTCCTGAAGATCCTCCCCCGCATCAGAAAAAATCTTCCCCAAATCCTTCCCACCCTCAACAAAAATCCGTAAAAACCCCGAAAAGCTCATAACAGCCTCCTTTAATCATTCAGATTACCGTTATGATAATCTGATAATTACAGGATACCGCAGGTGGTAGGACATGAGTTGTCCGGGACATGAAGGGGATTATTTTATCATTCAATATTATTCGAATTGATCATCCTTTTTTTTAATTTGAATTTTATTAGCAATTACAACAATATCATCCCCTTTTTCAAATCTAATGATTGTTTCTTTACCATTTAAATCTTTTTGGGGGTTTAATATAATATCATAGCCATCAATTTTTCTACGATATCCAATAAATATTTCTTCAAACTCCCATAAATGTTGAATAATATTTCGTATTTCTATATCTTTATTTAATTCAATAAAGCATTCTGCTGAACGCAAATAGATTTCTGCACCTCCAGTTGTAAAAATTTCATTATAAATACTCCCAACTTGATAATTCTGAGATACTTGAGCTTTTAACATTGCAATAAGTTGTTCACTAATAATAAAATCATCTTCAATGTGTGTGGGATCGGAAGTAGATAATTCTAATAATTCTCGATTTTCAGGGCATAATATTTCACTAACAATTGAGAATGCTGGTACACCTGATGAAATTGCTGTTTTACGAAAAGCGCGTAGATGTAATAAAGTCATAATAGAACGAGCATCAATACGTTGTTCATCATTACCTGTTCCTGCTAGTAATATTACATGATCATAATTTTTGGAGATGTTTAGTTTATCTAAATCTGCCCAATTTGTAAGATGAATAGGTGATAAAATATTAAAACCTATCTTGACTGTATTATTTTTTTTAACTAAATCATCTAACGTAGATTGGATGTTTATATGATTATTTTCTACTGCGATATCGATTTTTGATCCTGGAGTTAACAATTCATATAATTCGTTAACTATTGTAATCGCCTTCCAACTCCAATTTAATATTAAAATTCGATTTTTATGTTCATTATTATTAAATAATTTCGATTTTTCAATAATATTGTAAACTGGAATAGTCTGTTTTTGCCGAAACCCATAGTTATTCGAGTTATCATCACCAGCAATTATTATCAATTTGTCATCTTTAGATAAATCAATTGTAGGATTATCAATTGGGAGAATGTGGGTTTTAATATTGTTTTTATCTGTATTTTCATAATGAATATAACCTATTACAGTGGCATTAGAAAAAGCTAAAAGTGCATCTGAAAATTTCATTTTTTTACAATTATCATGTAACTTAACTGAATCATTAGGATAAAATTCAAAATCTTGATTTGCATAATCTAATAATTTGGTAATAACTTCAGGCAATCCCGTACTACAACTTGATTGCGCTATAAGTCTTGCGATAAGATCACCAGATGAAATTAACATTGGAGTGAAAAATTTATTATCTGTTTCAAAAATTGAACAAGCTACCTTGTGATTTTCTGGTAATTGAATATCTGCTACTAATGTGATTTCCTTTTCTCTTACAGTTGAATGATATTCAAGTTGATGTGTTGCTTGCTTTTGAACTGCTAATAATATTTTTATTGTTTCTGAATCAGAATCTTGAAAAATGCTCGTGTTTGATTTATCATGAAAATCATGTTCAGGTGAAAGAATAATTATTTCGTCTGCATTTATTAAATTTGTTATCTCTAAATCATCAATATCCAGAGGATTACCAGAACGAACATAGATTTGTACAAACTTTAATATTTTTTTTAATTCTCTAGATGTGGGATCATTTTTGTTATATTTAAATTTTTCAGATATCAGCTGTTCCATCATCGGTTTTGGTTGCTTTGCAAAAATTACAATTTTATGTGGTTTGTTCTTAGCTGCAAAATTTGTAGCTAACTGTTGAATAATATCATATATAGGTGAAGACCAACCAAGAATTACTACATGATTTTTAAACTCAACAGGTGTACGACCTAATCTAAGTTTTGCATGTTGACGTTCAATTTCGTTAGCTATTATACCGACTAAAGCACTAATAAGTATAATTCCTAACAACGTAAGTAATGTTGCTATAATTATAAATATCCAAGAACCAGAGTCAGTTTCTAATCCACCAGAGTCAAGTAACCTCATAAAACATATCCATATCACTTCACGTATAGAATGTCCAGGATATGCATTCGAGAAAATAATAATTAAAGAACAAAATAATATGGTTAAAATACTAATAATAAATAAGATTAATATTAGGCTAAAGTTGCCACCTGCAAAAGTTTTATCAATGACTAGGTTATCAATGACTTCGCTTTTACCAGGGGCTTTGTTCGGACTTGTGCGTTTCATTACTTTCTCCTCAAAATATTAATTAAAACATACAGAGCCAATTGCAAATTAAATTAATTAATCTACAGATTTGGCAGGTATTTTGACGTTTCC
>JBIJDE010000067.1:0-15213 GCA_044344305.1 Armatimonadota bacterium | reverse complement strand
CCTGTTGATCAAGGGATTTGATTGTTTCTACGCCTGGCATTACCAGTTGCGGCGAGTTAAATCCCCATGGAGTTCCCCAACCTGCAAGAGAAAATATTGAACAGCCAAGATAGCGATAAAAATCATGTCCGGTTATTCCACGCATATCATCCGGTAATGCATTCAGGGTATTGTCATCAACAAGTGTTGTCCATGCCATTCTATCTGTTGGGTTGCCGGAAAAAATATTAAGCAATCGTTCACGTTGTGTCATTTTAGAACCCCTTTATCAATTGACTTGCTATAACAATATCCTCGAGAACTGTGCTGCCGCTTCCTCTGCCCGTTCATCGACCGACATGGGGATGGTGTCATATATTTCCAGAGCGCGTTTCCAGTACGCCTGTCTTATTTTTTCGCGGTCTGGGGATGGCCCTGCCATTTCGTGGAATTGGCGGGCGAACCACAGAATATCCTGGCGGTAACTTTCCGGGTCGGGGTAAATAGGCAGGCTGCACTTACTCATATCTGCCGACTCCACCCGTTCAATTATTTCCGCGTATACCCCGCGCAATACTTCGCGCGACCATTTGCGCCGTGGGTAATGTCCCCAGCCATTTACAACCTCAAATGCCTCAAATAGTTCGCCAAGTATGGCATTTTCCGCACCAAATACCTGCGAACAGAAATCGCGGGATACGATATCCGGGTCGGCATTCTGGTCAAGGAAAAATTGCCCGGCAGCGTAAAGGGACAATACATTCAGCTTTGGCGACATGGTATAACTCATCCCGCCGGTGTATGGCGCGGTTGCGCGTTCCTCGCGTCGTCGTGCCGCCATTCGCGGCAATCGCCAGTGCGGGTAACATATCAATTCACCTTCTGCCAGCGAATAATCCCAGGTGGTCACCGCATGTGTTTTTGCAACCTCGCGGATATATGGCCGCGCGTCACCACCCAATGTGGCATCGCCATCCGAGTCAAATCCCAGATTTATTGCCACCATCATATCGGCGGGGAAATCAGGCAAACGTTTAAGCAGATAGTTCATCGCTTTCTTGGCGCGTTCCGGCTTACCATTCCAGATATGACACGGCACTTCCGGGGTGTTATTGGTCGGGTCAATCAACTTGTTCCACTCTCCCTGCCAACCTTCTACGCTACGCAAGTCATCACCCCAACCGGTGAATGGTGTACCCCATGTGCCAAGTTCAATACGCGCACCGGGGTTTGCTGTTTGAATAATGTTGCATATCTCCAGCGATAATTCAATAAATGTCTCATGGGTACATCCGTTGCGGTTGCACCCGCCCGGGTCACCGGGAAATATTCCAACGATATCAATATCATTCAATTCGCGCATCCAATGCCGCCATAATGATAAGATCAGAGCTTTGTCTTCCGGCACATTGGGACAGGCAAAATACCATTCCGACCCGATGGTGTTAACGGCAATGATAGCCTTAATATTTAATCCGACTTCGTGTGCTATTTCATGCACCTGCCGCATCTGTTTCGCGAATTGTATAGTCACCGGGTCATCCTGCAATGCCGGACGATTAAACATGGTGGGTGGAATCCAATACTCAAAACAGTTAAACCCAAACGCCTTCAGCATAACAAAAAACTGCCGCCAATCCTCCAACGTCCACTGGTTAGGCGCGCCGGGATACATGGTGTTGATATTCCACCTGTTCTGCAGATGCTCCGCAAAATTAACGTAACATGCCCGGTGGGCAAAAGATTTTGATTCCATACATTCTCCTTGACAACTTATAGTCCGCAATCGTTCTTCATATACGTAATGACTTCATTGGTTTCCTGACCTGTCAACGCCCGATTATAGATCAATACCTCCGCGAGGTCACCGATAAAGGGCCAACAAGTATCGGTGCCGCGAAGACCTAACGTCACTGTATTCGAGATGGGTAAATTGGTGCCGGTATCCGATACCGGGGAATTGGCATCCAGCATGCGCGTATAGGTGGTGCCGTTTTTAATCACCAACCCCAACGACCAGGCATTGAGAGTGACCGTCCCCGTGGCATTTTTCGGCGTCGCGCCGATCGCCAGTCCGAACGCCTGTGAGAAGAAGGTGCCGCCGGCATAAATTCCACCGGGACTGCCGGAGGTTCCCCACGTTATCGGATAATATATCAGGTTACTGGTTTGCGTCGACCGATACACCAGCAACACGGACCAGTTCGTCAGTGATAACCCGCTGAACGTTAAGGCATTATACGATGAGGTCGGCCCAGCGGATGTGCCGGTAAAACGCACGGCCGGATGTCCGTTTCCGCACGCCGAGGACAGCAGAGTCGGCTGATAACTGGCATTCGACTGCGTGGCCTTGATGGCGGCGATTCCATCTGTCCAGCAATCTATTTTCGCACCATTGGCGACGGTCAGGCTGCTGGCATTGAACCAGGCCGCCAGACTGTCGTTGTATGGTGGGGTAAACGCCTGCGGATTCGCGGTAGCGGCGACATGACCGTCGACATAGGCGACGATTGTCTTATTACTGTGACGTAGCAGAATGTCCGTAGTCGCATATGCTACATTCGCATAATGCGAGGTGTCCTGGGTGCGCGCACCGTCCGCGGTCAGCATGACACTGGTCGGATCTTTGATGGCGCCCAGCGCCATCCCGCTGGCATCTTTGTGATACACGTAGCCGTTCGGGGTGGATTTCCCCGCGGTGGGGCAGACGAGGATGCCGCCGTCAACTTTGATATCGTCCCACACCGTGGCGATATTTGGCAATGATTCCTCATGATCCTGCGCATACATCTGTATAGATGCAGCAATTTGCCGCTGATTGCTGGTGCAGGTCGACTGCCGCGCCTTCTCTCTCGCCCGTGCAAAGACGGGAAAGAGGATAGCCGCCAGCACGGCGATAATCGAGATGACGACCAGGAGTTCAATGAGTGTGAACCCCGTTCGGTCTCCCTTGACATGATTGAATTGAGTTGGTTGCATAAGTTATACCTCCATCATCGAATAGGATATTTCATAATATGATTTCTTCTTTACACCGTCAATGGCATTTGCCGATATTTATGCGTTACAAGTAACGCAGTCCCAGATTATACGAGCGCTGATCATCGGGCCGGTAGTAAGAAACTCGTTTAAGCCTCCCCACGCGCAGTGTCAAGTTACACCAGTGGCGTGCACTGTTGAGCGTGGCGTGCGTGTGCACATTTTTCAAAATTATTATATGAACAATGAATGTAATAAATATGTATAAGGGCGAGCGAGTGAACTTGGGGGTACTGATTGAAAGGAATAATTGAAAAATGAAACCATAATGATATAGAATAATTTTCATCTTATAAATTCTACTAACCGATGTAAAAAACAAAAACTCTACACCAGTTACAAAACTCTGATTTTATTGACTTACCACTCTTTTAATCGTAATATCTACCATAAGGTAATTATGGTAACTTTTTACCATAAATGTAGTCAAAAATAGAACTGAGGAAATTATTATGTATCGACGGTTATCATTATTGTTTGCGTTTTGTTTGTTAACAGTGGCAATATATTCCGCACAAGCTATAACATGGTCTGACGCGGAGATTGGTGCGCCTGCTGTTGGCGGGAGTTTTGTTGAAAAAGATGGGGTGCTGACAGTTACTGGTGCCGGTACCGGCGATACTACGAATGGCAAAGATCAACTGCATTACACCTATACGGCTCATCCTGTCGGCGATTTGGATGTTATTGTTCGCCTTACCGGTTTTAAAGGTGAGGTAAAAGGCCGTGCGGGCATTATGCTGCGCAGTGCCAATGACGCGGACGCTACTACCGCTAATACAGTATTTTGCTATCAGGCATCGGCAGATAAAAAGCATAGTATCATATTTACCGCTTATGATAAAGATTTGAAAAATGGCGCCAGCAGTGGCATTGCTACTAAAATGGATGTCCCGATTTGGCTGCGCATTGTACGCGTTGGCAAGCGGTTCGCAGCATATAAATCGTCAAACGGAACGTTGTGGACGATGATGAGCAATACCAGTGGCGGACAATTTAACGCTACCGGGCCAATAAAAGTAGGTATATTCGTTGCCAGCGGCAGTGCGGCAACCACCGCCACCGCGACATTTGATAATATTAGTATCGGCAAACCAAATATGGGATATTCCACCAGTTGGTACGGAAATAACTTTGGCAGCAATGCCGATGATGGCCATGTATCAAACGGCATCAGCGCGCTGTTTGTCGCTCCCGATGGCACATGTTACACCAATTCTGGTTGGGACGAAGGCGGCGAACCGTCGAAGATTTACAAAGATGGCAAAATTATCAAGGGTCTACGCGAAGGCAACGAAAACCTTGGCAACTCATTTTGCGGCGAAGGTTCGATAACCAGTGATGGCAAAAATCTTTACCTTGCAGTCTACAAAAATCTGTTTAAAACCGATTTGCTGGGCACCGCGGCATCAACAAAACCAATCTATTTATCCATTGACCCCTTTGACGAGAAAAAATACCACAATATCATCAGTGGTCTGGCGGTTGTGAAAGACGAAATATTCATCAGCGATTCCCGCGACCAGAAAATCCGCGTGGCATTACCTACCGCCACCAGGTACTATACCGCTGGAAATACATCAGTAAATATTACCACGCAAAAAATCGATACTACTGGAATAGCGAACGCGGCACCGGCGGCAATATACCAGTCGCAGCGGGAAAACGATGCCAATGCTTATGTGATTCCCGGATTAACCCCAAACACCAAGTTTAACGTGCGCTGCCATTTCGCTGAATATACCGAGACGGTGGCAGGCAAACGAATAATGAATGTGTCGGCATCTGGCGCGACAACTGTGACGAATTATGATGTCATTACCGCGGCGGGTGGACCATTCAAACCGGCGGTGCTGGATATTCCCAACGCGCAATCTGACGCAACAGGCAAGTTGTCGGTATATTTTGAGCGTGTTAGGGGTGGCGACGGTCACGTGGTAATTTGCGGTATTGAGATATTGTCCACCGACAACAAGCAGGTTTTCGCCATCAATTGCGGTGGACCGGATGTAGCTGGTTTCAAGTCGGAAATTAACGAAGTAATATCCCGGGCATTTGATTTCACCCGACCGGGACCGATGACGGTGGATAGCCGTGGCGACCTGTGGATTATTTCGGAAGCAAATGATTTTCCGATAGGAACTACGGTTTCAACCAAATATCCCGGCGTCATAAAATGCTACCACCCCAATGGAAAATATGCGAACAAACAGATTACCGACGTTGTTAATCCTGTCGCCATTGCGTATGACGCCGTCAACGACCGGTTGCTCATCGCTGACAACGCCGACATGAATATCAAGATTTATGGCAATTTAAAAGATACTCCGGTTAAAACAGGCATTTTTGGCGTACAGGGTGGTCTGTTTTCCGGTAAAAATCCCGGATTGGTCAACGACCCGGCGGCGGGTGGTTATGCGCGATTTTACGGCATCACCGGTGTGGGCATTGACGCAAATGGCAATATTTACGTATCTAATGGCATGCAGGGAACTGACCTGCGAAAAATGACCCCGGACGGAAAACTTGTATGGATGATGAATGGCCTGTTCTTCTGCAACACCCCGGACCTTGACCCCGACACAGATGGCACAGACGCATACAGCGTATATTGGCACGGTTCGATGGATTATAGCAAAACCGCACCCGGCAGCGAATGGTCATTCAAGGGATACAACTGGAATCCTAAACTTTACGGCGACCCGCCGCGACAAGGCAACGCCCAGTCGATTATCCGCCGGGTTGGCGCAAAACGCGCGAAGATTCTATACACAAGCGGGCAAGGCAGCGTCGAATATGTCGGTATTTTCCGCTATGACGGCGAAATCGCGATACCATGTGGACAAATCCGCGAAAGTGGTGCGCAGATATGGATTGATACCAATGGCGATGGAAAAGAGACCAAGGATGAAGTAACTACCGGCACCACCCCCGGCGGCATGAGCACATTCTGTGTCGATGACAACGGCGATGTATGGCTGGCATGTATGACTGCCAACACAGTAGTTGCGCGTCATTTCAAGGTTACAGGGATGACACTGCAAGGCGCGCCGATATATACCTTGAAAAAGGGCGATGTTGAAGATGCCAACTTCCCCGGCACTGGTAAATTAATCAGCAACTGGGGCATGGGGGCGTCGTTGTTTTACGATTCCGCACGCGATTCCATGTACCTTAGCGCAGCAGCCCAACCGCGGTTAAATGAAAAAGAAGACTCGGTGAACTACCTGGCACGATACGACGACTGGAGCACCGGCAACCGCAAAGCGCGCTGGTTCATCACCTTGCCTAACCCAAACACCAGTACCGACTTTATGTATGAAATAGGTCGTCCGCGGGGATGCGTGCATAAATGGATGGGGATGGATGTAGCGGCAGATAAAATATTCATTGCTGAATTATGGGGGCAAATTAACGTATTCAAAACCACCGATGGGTCACTGGAGCGCATTCTTAACGCCGGCCCAGAAGTATCGGGCGGGATAGCGTGGGAAGACGCGGCAATGGGACTCTCCGCGTTCAAACGAAAGAATGGCGAATTTATCATCTTCTCGGAAAATAGCGGATGGGGTGGCAAGCCGAATATGTACCGACTGCCGGCGTCAAAAGATAACATTCTGCCGGTAACCAGCATCACCAGTCCGGCGAAAGATGAACAATTTGTGCGGCCGACATCTATCACCATCACCGCCAGCGCGGTGGATGACGACGGGTCTGTCAGCAAGGTAGAGTTTTACCTGGGAACAAAGAAACTTGGCGAAGATACCACCAAGCCATACAATTACACATGGTCCAATATCCCATTCGGCAATCAGGTGTTAACGGTAAGGGCAATCGACGATAAAGGCGGCATAACCACTTCCAAGGAAGTGAAAATTGCTGTCTTAGCCAATGACCCGCCAAAAATAAGTATATATACACCGATAAACAATTCATCATACACAGTTATACCGGCGTCAATTCTCATCGGCGCGGAAGCCACCGATAGCGACGGTTATATGAAAGAGATAGAATTCTTCTGTGATGGCATCAAGTTAGGTGATACGACTGAATTTAACTCAGGATTTGGTAAATCTATCGATTACAGTGGTTACTACTATGGTGGTGAGTTCAATTGGAAAATCGTCAAACCTGGCAAATATATACTTACAGCAAAAGTAACCGATGATAAAGGAGCTACCACTGTTTCCGCGCCGGTAAATATTCTGGTGGTTAAATGCATCACAACCGACTTAGTTGAAGGTCTTGCCGTTGGCACCGTTGCGGATGGTCAGAATAACTGGAAACGCGACCCGATTGCGGATGGCAATGCCGGCAACTACGGACAATTTGAATATACCAATACCGAAGGCGCGCCGGTTAAGGCTCCCTGTCTGAAGTTAAAGGCAGCCGGGTCATCCGGCCACATGTTCGCCTATCGTGATTTGGGGACAAATACCGGTCTATCTTTCTGGAAAATCACCGGCGATATGAAATTTGACTATTCCAGTACCGACAAACGCACCCAGGTACGCATACTGGTGAAAGATGCCGCCGACAAAGTAATCGCGAATTACGAACGCCTGACCTGGAATTGGGGCGACACATCGGCTTACGTTAAGTTCAACGGTGAAGTGGTGCAAAAAGGGACATTTGCCGACACCACGCTCATCGATAAGCTGTGCAACACCTGGAACAGCTTCAGCATTGAAAGCGTCAACGGCATGCTGACATTCAATTACGGCGGCCACATAGTAACCGCCGCCCCCCTCGAAGGCAGCACCATCGGAAATCCAAAAACCATAAGCATATTGGTAGGCGAAACCAACTACGGCGGTCAGTCGTTGTATATTGATAATTTAGCGTTTTTAAAGGCAGAGGGGAAATAGGAGAGAGTTTAACCACGAAAAACACGAAAAGCACGAAAAAAAGATGATGCCCATAGTGTAGCAATGAAATGTTGAATGATGAGGTAGGAAATTTTAATGGGAATTATGGGAAGAATGGATAATTTTCCATTCTTCTCATTCTTCCCATAAATACGACAGCAGAAATAAACTTCTATCCCTATCAATCCTGTAAATCGATGTAAAAAAATATTCTGCAATCATTGACAAACTCCATTAATATAAATACAATCGTATCAAATAGTCACATTGCGTTTTCTCCCCCGTTCCGTGTGACATTATTGTAGGAGAATAACCATGTTGTTTGATCACTTTGTCGGCTATGCTGGCCGCATACCTTTCCTTGGGCATATTTTGCTTTGTTGTATTGCCGTTATTTGTTGTGTTGTTCCTTCACAGGCACAGACAACAATAGGATGGCAAGCGAAGTTTGCGCCGGTTGGCGGTGCTTTCAGGATGTTTAATCGTTCGTTACCAGTACGCGGGCAAGATTTTGAACCGGTGCTATTGCGATTAACCGCGCAAAGCACTGATGGATTAGCCCACACTTTGATGGTTACCTGCAAGGCTACCGATATATTTGACCAGCCTGTAGCCGGATGGGATAAAACATTTACTATTACCACGGGAATCGATAAAAAGCCGGTTACCCAGGATGTTACAATAGAGCAAATGGGGTATTTCCGCATTTTAGTTACTGTCAGCGAAGGTGATGTTGTAAAGAAATTGATGACAGATGTTGGTATCATACCCCCATCACATGCTGGCATTCGCAAAGATTCCTTCTTTGCGTCCAACACTTCCGGCTTACGTTCTGATACGGAGTTGGAGTTGTTACAGGCTATCGGCATGAAAGTACAACGAGCCCATTTCCAACCAGATATTGCCAATCCTGACAGGCAATGGGCAAGTAAGCCCGCCACTGGTGAAGCACAACCGTTGAATTTCACACGTAATGATGCCGCTTTTAAAGCCAGTAAAGCACATGGAGTATGGGTATTACCAATTGCCGGATATGCATTGAGCGGAGATGCTAAAACTGAAAATGCTACAAAGACCGGAATGCATGGTCCGCCACGTAATAATGATGAGTTCGTGAATACATGGGCAGAAATAATCAAACACTACCCAGAAATTGATACATATGAGTTCTGGAATGAGCCGTGGATATTCGGATGGACATGGTGCGATACCCCGGGTAATTATCGCAAACTACAAACACAATGGTGCAAAATGGCGTTGAAGATAAATCCAAAATTGAACCTTATTGTTGGAAATAGTTCTATGTTCACTGAGGATAATATTGAACCCGATAAAACAAGCTGGGAAAATATGATAGTCGGCACCACCCATCACCCGTATGGATGGGGAACTGGCCAGGCAAGTTGGCGAGAAATGGATCAGTTCCGTTCGCAGGATTATGGCATGTTGGTGACAAAACGAATGGGCTTGAAAAAATATTATCTTACCGAAGGTGGAACAGAGTACCGTACCCCGCCACCGCCAGCATTGACTGATGCGACAGCACAATTGAAAGAAGTTGATACGAAACTAACCGCATTAATGGATACCCCGGAAAATGCTGCAGAACGCCAAAACTTAACTACTCAAAAAACTGCATTGACCTCACAAATAAGCGCAATTAACGCATTGACACCATATTCGCAGAATAATCTTGAAAATGCTAATAAGATAGTTTCTTACAATGTGCGCCAGGCACTTTGTGGCGGGTTTCAGGGTAACGCTCAATGGGGAATTGGATTTGGCGCGGATTGGACAAAACCGAATGTCGCTTATGCAATAATGACAAGTATGCTGGAAGACCGTCCAATTGTCGCTGAAATTTGGCCGGAAAATGAATTAATAACCGGTGCTATTTTTGCTAATCCATCACAGGTAACACCAGAAGTTAAAGCATTACCACGCGCTGATGAACTATCAGTACGCTGGTCAGTGCCAGTGCCGATGGAACGCGATGGCGATATTACCAAAGTGGCAGTATTGTGGAGCCTGACCGGAACCAGTGTGAATACACTTGACCAGGGTGGCACTATTACCATTACCCGCGCTCCTGACCTGCGCGCATTCGATATTTCCGGTCGCGAAATAATGCCAAAAGGCGCCACATTGACCGTACCGTTAAATGCAAACCCGGTCTATATTACCTCTGATAAATTGAGCGTAGTAGATTTGCGACAACAGATTGCTGGTGGTGTCATTGAAAAAATTACCCCTATTAACATGTATGCACAATCCTTGTCGCAACCGGCTAATGTGCAACAGATATTAACTGTTCGTATTGAAAACCAGATGAATACTGATATAACAGGCAATTTAAAATTGAAAATCGGCGAAAAAGATGCTGGTACAACACAATTTGCTATAGATGCGGGCAAATTGTCAGATATTGCCGTTAGCTGGCCAGGAGTTGATTTATCGGCCAATAACCAGTATGGCATAATACTGATAGCAGAAACGATGGTTGCAACGAAAGGAGTAGCCTTAGCATCTGCTCCTGCGCGTAAATTAACACCAGTAACTATGACACAACTTATTCAGGCAGCCAGTTTCAGTAAACGAACAATCAAGATGGATGGAACGTTGGATAGTTGGAAGGGGATAACGCCGATACTATTGGACAGTAACGTTATTGCCAACGGGTTCGACTTGACCCAATACCTGTTAAATCCCGGAATGGAAAAACCAATTGGAACAACAGAAAATAAACGCATAATTTCACGGGTATATACCGCCTATGATGATAATAATGTTTACGTTGCCGCGGCGGTGAATGAAGATTCATTGGCATCTTCTGCCGGACAACAGGTGGTCAAAGGACGCGGAACTACAAAAGTAGAATTACCATATAAAGAAGGGATGCCTGACGGATTGAATTATATCATCTATTGCGGAGACGTATTCCAATTCTCCTTTGGATTCCGCGACCGGGTGCCGGGTTATGGTCGTCAAATGAATGACCCCTGGGCATGGAAAGGATTGTTCTATGATACAGATTATTCATACGTGGCTCATGTTTCTAAAGAAGGCGACCAGTTGATTCGTCATTGGGGTGATAATACAGACCGCCGCAACGGATACCAGACTGAATTAGTGCCAACAATGGGCCCGGTAAAAGATGGCAAAATAAAAATCACCCGCAACGAAGACGCAAAATTAACTTTATATGAAATCGCTATACCACGGACAGAATTGAAATTGTTCAATCCCACCGCCGGAAAATGCCGTTTCGCATTCCGACTGTTTAATAACGAACGTCTGGGTTCAGGAAATTGCCTGGGTTGGGCAGAAAGCGCAGGAGTATTTGATTATTGGCGCAACATGGGATCTATGCCACCAACCTGGAATCAAGCCTTGCCTTGCCAGACTGAGTTTGGGATAGAAAAATAAACTTTTAATATTTTGTGCGGAACGCCAGGGACGGCGTTCCGCACGATAAGCCTTATACACATCAATTATCCAGAAATATCTGGTAAAGGTAGGGGAGTTGTCCCCAACTCCCGCGATAGAGTCTGTAGAATAAAGACGAAACGGTAAAAACGACAAAACAAGGTTAGCAAATCACAACACCACGCAAAAGGAAACTGTCGCTACTAAGCTTGTTTACATCATTATCACGGTTCATCGCGGGAATTGGGGACAATTCCCCTACCTCGTCAGCCAATATTTCAATTAAAATGATAATTATAAAATGTGTATAAGAGTGAGGGCGTGAGACTGGGGAAGTAACAAATAAAAAAGATGAGCCTTGTAAAGGCGACTTTATAAATGCACCTTTACAAGGCATAACTGAAAACTGAAAATTGAAAACTTATCCAATTTATTTGGGTTACGGTGTAACCCCATTCAACATCAATACTGCCTGCAATTCTTTCACGTCTAATTGTCTCGGGTAGATATCATTTTTCACGCAAATTGCAGCGGCTATGCCGGCAGCCTGACCGATATTGGCGCATATAGGCATGACGCGGAAGTTTGAGTGCGCCTTGTGAGTTCCACTGATATTGCGACCAGCCAGTAGCAGACCTTCCACCTGTAATGGCAACAGGCAGCGGTATGGTATGGAATAACCGTTTTTCTGACGAAAATGGTGCTGGGCTCCGTCTTTATCCAGACCGGCACCATCAATATTATGAATATCAAAGTTGAAATGAGCTTTGGTTACCGCCCAATCATCAAATAGCTTCGCTTCATTAATGTCATTTTCAGTCAGGGTATACTCGCCATGGAAATGCCGGGTTTCGCGGACGCCAATTTGCGACGCAGATGATATAACATAACAATTTTCAAAACCGGGGGCATTTTTGCGTAAAAACGCGACGATATATTCCATTTGGCGACGACAGGTAAGGTCTGCTTTCGTTAAATCCTCCGCCAGGGTTCCATCAACATTGATACAATTCGTCATATTTATAGTTACTACCCCGGGTAATGTTGAGTTGTACAGCAACACATGCCCGGCCGGGTGAGGAATCTCCTGGCGCGCTATCTGTTGCAGGTTGCCCACCGGAACATTGGTAGAATCTTCAAAACCACCGGGGAATGAAAATTGCGTGGTGTCAACGCCTGCTACCTTGAACATCAGGGTCATTGGTTGCATTTTGTTATCTTGCGGCCTGCCCTTGGTGAATGGAACGTTGGCCTTTGCCGCTATATCGCCATCACCGCTGGCGTCGATTATCACTTTGCCGATAAATGCCTGCCTGCCAGTTTTGCTCTCGGTAATCACGCCGGTTATGCGGTTGCCATCCATTATAGGCGTTGAAGCGAAGGTGTATAAATGCAACTCAACCCCGGCTTCATCCAGCATTTCCAGCATCACCGTCCGTAACTTTTCCGGGTTTATGGTCATGCGCATATTTGGGTTATCATTTGTCCTATCAAGTATTTCTTCGTAAAATCCACCGCGAGTGCTACCGGTCCAGTGGCTCATTAATCCCGATGTTGCAACTCCGCCAACCATGCCGGCTTGTTCGATTAGGATAGTTTTGGCTCCCTGGCGCGCCGCACATATTGCCGCCGAAAAACCTGCCGGTCCGCCACCGATGACTATTATATCGGCACGACTGGCGATGGGGGTATTGCGGGGTGATTCTTGAATGAAATCAGACATTATGATTGCCTCCGATTTGTTACGAAAAAGGGACGGTAAAAATACCGTCCCTTAAAAAAATGGTGCCCGGGGCGAGACTTGAACTCGCATTCCCTTAACGGGAACTAGGCCCTCAACCTAGCGCGTCTGCCAATTTCGCCACCCGGGCAAACGACTTGTTTTGTTATACTATATTATCTTGCTATACCATGGCGTATTTGTGCGTCAATGATTGCCACAACAAATGCCAGGCTGATAAAAGTAACAGCGAGAATAGTGGTGATTCGACCAAGTTTCGCATCCAGTCCAAACTTCTTGATACTGGAAGTTGCTTGACCACCGATGGTACCCCAGCCCATGCCGGCTCCACCTTGTTCACTTTTTGTCGTCTGTATGGCAATGATTGTGATTAGTAATATGGATACTATTACCAATACGACTATTAAAATTGTCAGTAGGATGCTCATTTTTGCTCCTGAACGCATATTTCTATACGCGCGAGGGAAATAATAGCAAAATAATCAACACAATGCAAGAGGAATATGCCAAACAATGGCAGGAATTTGATAATATTAGCAAGAAATGGCAAAAAAAGATGAAGGAATTGATAAATGTCTGAAATTGATATGTGGAAATTTGAAAGAAAAGCGATAGCTGATGGTTATACTTTGGTGGCTGGCGTAGATGAAGCAGGACGAGGACCATTAGCGGGACCGGTCACCGTGGCAGCGGTAATATTGCCATTTGAGTGTAAGTTATCAGGCTTGAATGATTCGAAACAAGTAACTGAAGCAGACCGGGAACGATTGATAGATGAAATAAAAGATACCGCCATCGCATGGGATGTGCAGATAATTAGTGCAAAGCAAATTGACGATGTTAATATATTGCGCGCTACCCACATCGGCATGCGCCAATCAATGGCTGGTTTAACCCCCAGTCCCCACATAGTGCTAATTGACGGCCTGGCTATCCCAGACCCGCCATTCCTCGCCCGAAATATCATAAAAGGCGACTCGCTATCCGCCAGCATAGCCGCCGCATCCATTATCGCCAAGGTCACCCGCGATGAAATAATGATAGCATTAGACAAAGAATTTCCCCAATACGGCTTTGCCAAACATAAAGGCTACCCCACACCAGAACACCTGCAGGCACTAAAACAATACGGCCCCTGCAAACACCACCGCTACTCATTTAAACCAGTGCGAGATTGCCAACAAGGCCAGTTGTTCTAAATACTCCCTCCGTCACTGCGGTGACACCTCCCTCGCGGATGGAGGCATAATTTACCATTTACAATTATATTTGTGTCTGAACCTCTGATTGAGAGGATTGGGAGGATTTGTGGGATTTTTTTGTGCTTTTGAGACAGCATCCTTGGGGATGAAGGCATCAGTGGATTTATATTTACAATAATTTTTAATTTTGCATTTGCTATTTGCCATTTCCCCACCCTTTCCCTTGACTCAAATAGATGGCAAGAAGTACCATAAGGACATTAATCTCGTCGTTGATGAGAAAATATGGAGGAAGTTATGAAAAAAATCTTTTTGATGCTGGCTATTTGCGCCGCATTATTAACCTTTGCCGCTGTGGTTTGGGGGGAAAAACCTGCCAAAGAAAAGCCGGGTGGTACGCTAACCCAGCGTGAAGTATTGAAGGCTGCAGTACATGTTGCGGCATCTGGACTTGCTGGTGTGGCAGTTAAGACGGACGGGACGTATGATGTCGAAACCATCCGCAAGTTCGTAAATTCCGTGCGCTTTCTTGATGATCAGACTGGATATTTCTATGTTTATGACTCCACAAACAATTTTTGCATCGCACACGCTATATTGAAAGATTTTGAAGGTAAAGATAAAACCGATTATACAGATAGCCGCGGCATGAAGGTTATTCAGGAACTATCAAAAATTGCCGTCGACACACCAATCGGTGGTTATCTTAACTTTTATTGGATGAACCCGAAAACCACCAAAGAAGAAAAGAAACTCGGATATATAGAGATGATTCCCGGTACGAAACTGTATGTTGGTTCGGGGATTTATGTGAAGTAATTTTGTAGTCGGGTTCAGGCACGCATCCAGATTCTGCTTGTTTTTAATATTTAGGCTTAACTTTCTGGATGCCAGCCAGCCCCCTTATCTTGATAAAACTCCCTCCGTCACTGCGGTGACACCTCCCTCGCGGATGGAG
>JBIJDE010000428.1:0-4525 GCA_044344305.1 Armatimonadota bacterium | reverse complement strand
AATGTTCAGCCAGTTTGCTTTGGTAGTAATTTTTTCTTTAATGATTTCATTACTTGTAGCAGTAACTATTGTCCCGATGCTTGCTACTAAATTAGTATCGGGTGATGCTCATATGGAACAATTATTACATGGTCATAAAAGTGAGAAATGGCATCATCGGATGTTTTTTCAATTTGGGTTATTGTTTGATAAATTAGATGAGAGTTATCGCAGTGGTTTAAAATGGGCTTTAAGATTTCGATGGCAAACACTTGTTGGTGCCTTCACAATAACCATTTTAGCATTTCTTTTGAAACCATTACTTGGTACAGAGGCAATACCTCCAACTGATACCGGTGACCTTTCCATTAACATCAAATTACCACCTGGCACTGCTTTAGAAAAGACTGATACCGTTATGAAGAAAATCGAAAAAATAGTTGGAGAAAATGAAAATGTAGCTGTTGCTTTTGCCACGTCAGGTGCTGGCGGACGCGGTGGTGGTGCAAGTTCTGGCAATATGAATATTCATCTTAAAGAAGATCGTAAACAATCGACAAAAGATGTTATGGCTGATTTACGTAAAAAGCTATCTACTATTCCAGGAGTGCGACCAAGTATTCGTTCAAATGATATCGTAAGTTCCTTAATGACAGGTGGTGATCAAAATATTGAAATTGATATTTTCGGCAGTGATCTTGGTACCTTATCTCGATTATCCCAAGATGTAATGCGACAAGTTAAAACTGTTTCTAACCTTGAAAACGTAGATGTGAATTGGCAAGAAGCAATGCCAGAAGTTCAATGGACAGTTGACCGTTCAAAAGCATCATTGTTAGGTGTTACATTCAGGGATATTTCTGATACTTTAAGTACAGCAACCAATGGGTCAGTTGCATCATATTTTCAGGATAAAGGCTTCCAATATCCTATCGTTGTTCAACTGCCACAATCAGAAAGAAAAACAGTCGATAAAATGGCGAATATAATAGTTACTCCAAGTGGTGCCGGGGCAACGAAACAAGGTATTGTGCTTCGTCAGGTGGCAAATCCTGTATATGCTAATGGTCCGAATCAGATTACACGCCAAGATCGCCAACGATATATTGCTATTTCTGGTTCACCTATAGGACGATCGTCAGGAGATGTTCAGAAAGATGTACAAGAAGTTATGTCAAAAATTCAATTGCCAACAGGTTATTATTGGGATTGGGGAATTAACCAAAAACGTCAGGCACAGGAATCCGGCGGTATGAACTTTGCAATTATTTTAGCTATCGGCATAATTTTCATGTTGCTTGCGGCACAATTTGAATCATATTCACAGCCGTTTGCTATATTATTATCTGTACCATTGGCTGCTACAGGTGTTATTGTAGGATTATTCATAACAAATCAATCACTCGGACTTACAGCACAAATCGGTATCTTGATGCTGGTAGGTATCGTTGTGAAAAATGGTATCTTACTGGTTGATTATACAAATACATTACGCAAAAAAGGCATGGAACGTAATGAGGCTATCCTTACAGCTTCACCTACCAGATTAAGACCAATTTTAATGACCGCTTTCGCTGCAATGTTAGGTATGTTGCCATTAGCGACAGGTATTGGAGAAGGTTCAGAGATTCAACAACCCATGGCGATTGCTGTTATTGGCGGTTTAATAACATCAACTTTCCTGACACTTTTCGTTGTACCAGTAGTTTACACATACCTTGATGATATATTAGTCAAAAGATTAAAGAAAAAACAACACAAACAACGAATTGAAGCAACAGAAGAATAATTTATAAATATTATTGCTTTTGGAATTCTATCCAAAAGCGATAACATTAAATAGATCAAGAAACTGAATCGGTCAATTGTCGATAATTCGTTTTTCCGCTCCCCAAAACAGGTAACGCCTCTATTATCTCAACATTACGTACAAAATGCAGTGGTGACAAGCCAGATGACCGTAAAACACTGTTTACATCGTCACGTTCAATTTGTTTTGTTGAATATAAAATTAATTCAGGTCTATCATGACTTTCATCAGCAATTATAGCAAGTATAGGGCCTTCGTCGGAATCTTTCATATAATTATTAATTAACACCGATTCAATAGCAGTTAAAGAAATCATTTCACCACCTATTTTTACAAATCTCTTTAATCTTCCTTTAAAAGTTAATACTCCATTGGTATCTTCAATAACAAGGTCACCGGTACGATACCATCTATTTCCAAAGATTTCTACAAATGGATCAGGAGAATCGCCCAAGTAACCTGAGAACATATTTGGACCATTTACACATAACATTCCTTGTTCTCCAATGTTTACTTTTTCGTCTGTTTCTGGATTGATAATAATATATTCCACGCAATCAATAATTTGTCCCATTGACCTTTTTACAGGATTTTTCGGGTCATTCATAGCAACAACTGGAGAACATTCAGTAATGCCATAACCTTCAGTTACTATTGCATTAGGACATTTATTTTGCAGCATTTCGTATATTCGTTCCGAACACTCTTCTGCCCCTGTAACCGCCAGAGTTATTGTATCTAATTGCCCTTCAATGGCACTTCGAGCAATTCCATACAAGAATGTCGGGGTTCCAACAAGAACTGTTGCTTTGTATAATTCAGTTAATTTACAAATAACCGCTCCTTCTGTTGGACTATTATAATATATGCCTCGGAATCCACCACACAGCACAGCAACGATATTAACCGACAAACCAAATGAATGAAATGGTGGTAGCATGCATAGCATAATATCGTTATGAGTAAACTTTACTTGGCGTAACGCAGAAGCCATATCGGTAATAATATTTTTATGCGTTAATGGCACTGCTTTGGGATAATTTTCTGATCCTGAAGTAAACAAAACAACTGCAACATCCTGTACATTAGCTTTCTTCAGTTTCCCCCACCCCATATATGATTGTATTAATGCTGATATTTTACCAATATGGCTTAACGATTTTGCTATATCCTCAATAAAAATAAATTTTTCTTCTATCCCGGAAAAATCAATGCTTTGTTCTTTTAATTTTAATATAACTTTTTTTGATGTTAAAATATGTTCAACTCCGGTAACATCAAGTCCATGTAAAATATTACGTTTCCCTGAAGTCCAATTAATCATTACAGGTACTTTATATGCAAATTGAATTGTTAAAAATAGAGTTGTTGCAGCAACAGAAGCCGGCATTAACACACCGACAAAATCACCATTAATTTTCTTTACATGCGGTAATAAAACCATGATAGATGTAATTACATCTCTATAACTTTTTACACCGCTATTAGGGTCTGCGATAATAGCTCTTTGAGGATATTGTGATGCTTTAAAAAGAAATGCATCAGTAATCTTATTGAAATTACCGATTTCTGCAACACCTTCTGCGCCAACGAACCATTTATCGGGAGGAGAGTCAAAATGTAATTTGCGCGGTGCAGCCACTGCGTAACCGGCAGCCGCTAAAATTATTTCTGCTACTGTATGAAGTGCATCCGGGTTATCTTGAGAATAACCATATTCTGATGATAACCATACTAACAATTCTGCACGTGCAAGTGAATCTAACCCCAAATCATCAGCTAATTGCATTGAAGGAGTAATGTCATTCCGATTACACATTTTTTTCATATATTGAGTTACATCACTAATTATTTGGGGGGAAACTTCTTCAATTGTACCTTTAAATTCACTTACTGCTGGTTCTGGTAATATTTTTATACCTTTGTTTTTCCAAATAGTGTGCGGAACATAGGTATTTTGAGGCAATGGTTCCGCATTCAGATATTGTTCTATGTACCTATTAATTACAATCTTATCAGCATGACGCGGGAAATCTTCTGGTTCATAAAATTCAAGGGTAACTTTTCTTCTTGGAGTAAAGAATATGAAATTTGCAAATATCTCGAGGATTCCAATCAATACATTCGTGCCAACTTCTGCCTTACCATTGGCCTGTCCAAACGAACTTCCCCATAAACCCCGGGTACGGCATAAAACGACCCTGACATCATTATTATTAGCAGATAAAATCGTTTCAACAGCACTATTTGCTCCTAACCGTTCTCTATTTGATGACAACAGAGTTCCGGCTGGCCACAAAACTAAATTATGATCATTTTGTAAATCATCTGCGCACATCATAATAGTTTTTTCTATTTCTGTCCGTGCGCTTGGGCCATCATGAATCATATCTGGCATTGTATGAATATTTACACGTTTACACATCCATCCAATAAAAGGCATATTTACAGCATTACTCTCTGCTACACCACGTGGTGTAAAACGTAGATAAAGAGTTGTAAATATAATTACTGGGTCAATTAAAGCAGGATGACTTGGAAGAAAAAAAATCTTCTTATTTCCTCTTTTTAATATTTCGTTTAGTCCTGACACTTTAATATCGTATCTTAACCATACGATAAATTTTAAAATAATTACTACGAGTTGATTAAATAACATTAAATTCTCCATTTCAGCCGTTTTTATAACTTTTTTTTGAGATTTCTTGGAAACTTTTAGATATTTAATCATTATTC
>JBIJDE010000293.1:0-6175 GCA_044344305.1 Armatimonadota bacterium | reverse complement strand
CAAAGTCTCGGGAACAGCCCAAAGCGATAAACCTAAAAAAATATTCTAAAAATGCCAAAAAATGTATTGACAGATAACACAGGATCTCCCTTTGGTTGCGTCTTTTAATCTAATTTCTAAGTTTCGTGAAAGCATCTTAAAAATTAAAGATTTTTCATGATTTAATTCTATAATTTTGGGGCACTAAAATGCGAAACTCAGGATAATTTTTCTCTCTATGAGGAACGTCGGGACGACGTTCCGTACAGAACAAATATGTTTTGCAATTACATCTATAATTGTAGTTTTTTAGGTATATTTAATTTGCTGTTTGCTATTCAAAAAAAAATATTCTTTACATCCTGTTAATCCATGTGACATTTTTAATTTTGCATTTTAATTTTTAATTTAAACCAGCCGGGCTCCCGCACTGTTCCAAACTGTGACAGTTATTGGTAAGTGTGCTTTCTTTTAGTCAGTGCCACTGTATTCATTACCGGGGGGCAGGCTGGAAGCCTGCGGTCCAATACAGTGATATGAATTAAAAATTAAAAATTGTAAATTGAAAATTGATTTTCAATTATACTTAATTTGCCGTTTGCTATTCATGAAAAGTATCTTTTAGGGTTGTCTAATCTTTTTCGTATCAATTATCAATAGCCGCGGATGAAATGGGTATTTGTCGCGGATGGCGTTTTCCTGAACGGGGTCTTTGCCGTCTATGCTGTATACAAACGCGACCATGTATAATTTCCCGTCTTTCCCTGCTGTCATAGAGTGACATTCGGCGATTTGTCTGTTGTCATCTGTAATTATCTGACCGTAATTGGTGAGGATTTTACTGTCAATATTATAGCTTACTAAACTGGTGATACCGCCCCACCCTGTGTATGGGGTATACCATACCGTTCTGCCATTGATTACCAGAGTGCAGGACGGATATCGTTGTCCAAAACGGTGCGCTCCATCCGGCAATCCCATCTTTACAATATTTTCCAGTCGTCCCGGTTTGCCATTTACCGGAGGATAAAACCGGCATAACATTTCATCATAACTGCGGATTAGATAAAAACAACGGTCACGCGCGTCCCATCGGGACAGGTGTATGCTTGTCTGCCGCCATCGCTGTACCGCCGCCGCGTCGCCGGCTTTTACTTCATCGGGTATCTGCACATTAACATCAATGTTATTAATTTTTCCGGTAGAAGGGTCATAACACCAGAACACGCACCCGGGTGATTTAGCGCCGTAAACCTTGCCGTCGCCGGCAACCATCAGGGTAATACCGCGCGGCCAGATAGCGGATGGTTTTTTGGGGTCGGTATCTGCCTTCCACGCGTCAATATAATCCTGCTGCGGTATACCGATTATCTTCTCCGCGCGTTTTTTTACATCAAAGACAGTGAATACCCCCTGCACATTTGTATGCCCATACATCAGTTTCCGCCGTTTATCATAACCGGCGCACAGCAAACCATCATTGGTAATGCTCTTGCCTAAATTGCTAACGACGCCGGTTTTGCGGTTGATTGCCAGCCAATACCCGCCGGAATATACTTTTTTATGCAGGGCATGGGCATCTGTGGTGGCGCAATAGATGATATTGCCATCCTCAAACATCTCTGAATGGATTTTGCCTTCCGGCACCCCGTCTCCGACATTCGTATCCGTCTCGCCGCATACCTCAGCCAAATCCGCGATTCTCTCCAGCTTGTCTTTTTTTGGCTGGTAGCGGAATAATTGCGCGGCATGCACCCCGTCATGAGAACTGACGCCAAACCATATATCACCCGCGCTATCAGTTATTATCCCCTGCCACTGACCATCAAGATATGGATACCCGTTAAATATTCGGCTTTCCGCCTGTATATACCTTACTGTTTTACGTTGTTCATCAGAAAATAATGGATAAAAGGCTCCCGGACGCCATAATACCTTTACAGTAGGCTCACCGGCGATATAGCCCAGACCGGATAAAAATTTATCCGTCATCTGCAAAGCCGCCACATTTTGTTCTTCTTTGCCATAACCCGGTATCAGAAAAGCGTGACTCCAACCTTCCATTCGCTGATATTCAACCTTGTTTTTCTCCGCACGCATTAATTCGGCAAATTTATCTGCCTGTTCTACCGGCACTGTGCTGTCTTTCACGCCATGTATCAGCAACACCGGGGGCAATCCAGCCCGGATTAATTTCATCGGCGATACGCGTTCCGCCCGTTGCTGCCATGTTTCACCCGCCGGTGAGTCCGGCAATGCCGCCACCCCGGTATGACCGGACATCCATTTTGTCGCCGCCGGGTCAACCACCGGGTTATACAAGACCATTGCGGCAGGCAGCTTTTCATTTCCCGTCATCATACCAACCATCGCCGCCAGGTGCCCGCCGGCGGACTCGCCAGCTATCACAATTCTGCCAGTGTCTATCTTAAGCTTATCTGCCGATTTCAATATGAATTGATACGCGTCGCGGCAATCAGCGATACAGTCAGATATCCGCAATTTATTATCCTTATTGACTAACCTATATTCAATATTTACCGCCACTATACCGCGTGACGCGAAATACCGGCAATGCGGCGCCAGCAGAGACGGATTTCCTCCACTCCACCCACCTCCATGAATCATTATAATTGCCGGACGCGCCACAGCGCTTTGATCGGTTGGGGGATAAACATCAACAGACAAGGTTTTATCACCGATTGTTTTATAAATCAGCTTTTCCGGCGTCATATTATCCACCTTTAACTCATCCATTGTTATTGCATACACCAATGCAACACAATTCAAAATTATTAATAACAACAAAAATTTCATATACTACTCGCTTTTCGATACAAACAATGCGGATTTATGACCGGGAACAACAAAAATCATCGTACCATCATCTGACATTTCCACCCGTCCATAATTAAATGCCACATGACGTTCAAACATACTATTACTATCATTTCTCATACTGACACGCAGAGGAAACATAGAACAACCGGTAACACCAGTTTCAAGATTTCCCATTAATATCCCCATTTTGCCATCACTGTATTTCCATAAATGAACTGTACCGGGCAGAGTCCAGTCATTCAATTTCCATTTTAATGTATTATCACCCCATCCAAAACTGTTAAACACTGCTGCAACGCCAAAATAAGTTTGCGGACTTTGAATAGTTTTTATATTAAGTGCCAGGATATCAGGTGTTCCCCATTCTGGTGTTTCCCACAAAACCATTGGCAACTTATGATGTTTCATCAATACAGGCCCGGACAAACAGTTAATTAAAGTTTCCCAATCAGGATTTTCACTTAATGATTGCTGTAACTGGTTAATGATAACACCTTTTGTACCAATAATTTCAGCAAGATTATCTTCTACTAATGCTGATGCAGGTAGTCTTTCAATTACCGGGTTATCAGATACCGTTATACCAAATTGATTCCTTAATGTCGATGACCAGTTTATTGCCTGTCCCATTATTAACATAGATTTTCCATTTTTCATTAATTCGAGCATATGCAATGTTTCTGGAGTTGTTATAGAAACAGGGGCAGCCAAAATAAAACCATCTGCTTGTATATTACACATATCTTCACGCCTTACAATGCTCATGCAGGGAACAGAATATTTCATCAGCATTGAAATCCAATCATCCATTGCCTCGCCCTTGCAATATTCCACCGGATTCTGAAAATTAATCAAACAACTTTCCCGGTCAAATACTGCTACCGGACCACATGGTACAGGATTTAACGCGATATCATCGGATGCCGAATTTAACGCGATTTTCAAAAAATTAATAGAAGGTTCAGGTAATAGTTTTTCTGCCTTATTCATCCATGACATATAATATCCTGTTGAACGCGATAGACTTTCATCACTGAAACGCAACGCGGCATGGCTATACGCCCATATTTCCCACACCAGTTTTTCAGGAAACTCATGTATTGTTTCAAAAGGTTCCCATGCATCAAAGGTTTCAATCAAAAACATGTGTCCGCAAGGTGTATTCGCCAGCATAGCCTGATGAATTAACACATTCGCAAGTTGAAAAGTATACCCTAATGCTGCTGAAGGCCAGTAATCCTGCCATGCGGATGCCCATGTTTGCGTAATCCATAAATCAAGGAAACCACTGCCGGCAACCTTTTCAAGATCAAAACCATGTGAACGCCATTCTTCCATAGCAGATGCGCCGGAACTATATCCAATAATAATGAAGTTCTCATCATTCTTTTTAATGTTACTCAATAACTCAATCAACGAATTATTCCATTCGTCTCTTTTGTCATTATCAAAATACCGTGTTTTACCCTTGCGAAAATATGACGGGCAAAAGGTTGCGTCACGCAGAACGACAGCATCTATACCCACTTTTTTACCCATATCGGTAATTTTTCGCGCGTATAATTCTGCCATCGTAGGCAACGGTCCACCCCACTTTTCAGATTCTTCATCCGTAAGATTTATACGCGCTCCCCAAAAAATACGATCCGGAAAACGCTGATCAACAACTTCCGGATGATATGGAAACCATTTTCCCAAAATATCATAATGCCACCAGTCTCCAGTTCTGTCAGTTCTGCCGGCATGGTAATGATATCTTCCTTCATCATTTGAATGATTTGATTTCAGAGATGTCAGATGCGCTATTTGAATAAGACCAACATGAAAATTTGTCAGATTTCTTTTTAACGCCTCTTCACGAAGAGATTTAACCAGATTATGTAATCTTCTGTAAGTCCATTTTTCATATACCAAACCATTACAACTGGCAATTTCATCATCTATATTACCGTTCCAACATAATACTGACTCCATATTAAAACCTGCGCATAACATTAAACCTTTTCTGGCATTTTGCGACCTGTTAAATAAGGAAATATACCTGTCAAATAACTCAACAGCTTTATCAGTTTCATTACCTCCCTGAAACCAATATAAGTCCATTTCAAACCATGCTTCATTATTCACCTTACTCTCCTTCTATTTATTAATACCGGGATTAAACCATTGCTCCCATGTCGGCGACAAATAACCCGGTACGCCGCGCAATTCCACCTTAAGCCGCATATCCTGATATTGATAAGGCTCTTCTTCTGTTATGATTCGCGACGCGCTGGCGGTGTCTATTCGCAGATGCCATATTTTGCCGTCTAACCCAGCGGGAACGGTGACTGTCTTCTCGCCGGAGTTGTCATAAATCAACGCCATGGTGCGATCCGGCGCGCAAATGGCGAAATTCATTACGGTATTTTTATCTTCCGCGGATGCTCTGACGCTAAACCTGCTGGTGCCGGAGGGGACATAAAAATACCAGTTTCGCGCGGTGGCATCGCTGAAATTGAATCTGTTCCACCCTCTTTTATTCTCCCCTATCAATACCAGAGGAGTAGCCGGATAAGTGAACGACATCCATCTTTCCACCCCGGTTACCCTGACAACGCTGACACCATTTCCGGTTTGCAATGTATCAGTAGGTTGTCCATCTTTGTCATGAATATGCAGCATCGGCAGTGATTTGCTTAATATCTGCTTACCGCCGGAATCAGTAATATCAACTTTTGCCATAGCGGGGTCTTTTTTATCGCGGCGGGGCAGATAAGTGCCGATACGAAACCGCAAATCTCTGCCTTCAGGATTCAGCAGGGCAAATGACGCGTCACCCAATATTTCCACGCCATCAGGGTCACCCAATGATGGACATGGAGAAAAATGCTGCAGATTTGGCCAGCGTTCTTTCATTATTTTTTCATCGCGGGCGGATTGAATAAACGGATCGTCATCATAAATCTTATACGCTGGTTTCGCACCGGTTTCCGGATCAAACCACTCTTCCGGACTGCGCGCCAGGTATGGCGGCACACCATCCAGACATACACTCGGTTTCGAATAATTATGTGAGTCGCCAAATCCTATCTCAATCGACCAGAATCTGCCGCCGGCGCCCGGTTCTACCTCAACATCAGCAATCATATCCTGAGTATATTGTTGCGGCGGGGTGATGGCGGGTTGTCCCCACAAAGCGCGAATACGCTGTCCGCGGGGCGTGATGACAAAAATTCCCCAGTCTTCCCGTTGTGACATATAATTGCCGGACCGTTGCGATTTAACAGAAAATTTCGTCACACCTTCAGGTACATAAAACCACCATACACGTGGAACAGTGCATTGAAAAACCGGCGCGAAACGATCACGGAAT
>JBIJDE010000170.1:0-9036 GCA_044344305.1 Armatimonadota bacterium | reverse complement strand
ATCGGGTCTCCGGTCCACAATATTGACTCATTAAGTGTTGACGATATCCAGTGCGGTTGACCATCAGTATCAAGCCGATATACACCTTTGCCGCCGGCGGGAATATTTATAGTTGTTTCTGACTTCACCAGTTTCTGGTCGCCTTCAGTAATCACTTTACCGTCAGGCCCGGTTAATTTGGCTTTAAATACCGGTTTATTCCACGATGGCACCGGCCATTTCATTATATGAATAGTAACAGTAAATGCCCTGCCATCCGGATTATTCAACATTACTCTCGGCTGGTTAAGCACAAAATGTCCCCAATCACCAATGACAGTTTCTGAAAATACACTAACAGAAAAGATAATAGCAAACAAGAAAGACCAGATTATTTTAGTCATTTTATATCTCCTTCAGAATATTAAAATTATGTACAGCGGAGGACAATGCATTTTTTATATCTACAAATGGAACATCCCTGACATCCACACCCCGGTGTGCCGCCAGTGCGGCGGACACCCCCGCGGCCTGCCCGGCGGCGGCGACGGTAGGCTGTACACGCCACGAACTGAATGCCAGATGTGATATGCTGATAGCCCGGCATGCCATCAACAGGTTAAGCGTCCCTTTCGGCATTAATGCCCGTAAAGGTATGCCATAAGGCGGAACTTCGCGGTCCTCCAGCGATATTTCTCCACCCCAATTATCGAGAAACCAATTGCCGATTGCCACTGTATCATGCGGCATTTTTCCTGCCCGCAGCCATTGCTCGGTAATTATTTCCTCGCCGATTATACGATTTACCTCGCGAACACCTATCTTTGGCGCGACATGCACCGTGTGATTATTCTTGTGCAAAATATCAGCATCATGTTCTACCAATGCCAACGCTTCCTGATAAGCGGCGCTTAATGCTACCGCGTCCCGGGTATCAGCGCATCTTACTGTACCGCCCCATGTCAGGTATATTCCACAGTTTCTTTCCAAACCGATTTTATAATCACGGTCCAGCCAACCGAACTCCGGGTCCACCCCGCTTTTCAATCCATTAGCCTTAAAATCAAACTTTCCGCCGCCCATTCGCTGCGATATATACATCAGGGTGCATTGCTGCACTAAATCAGACTTTTCTTCAGGTGAATGCGGTTCATTGAATATATCTTTGCTTTCTGTGCCATACATGGCGGCGGCACCAGCCTTAACAGCAAATAGTCCGTTCCCTGTCGCGTCGATGACAGCACCTGCGAATACCGGATAATCTCCATCCGGCGATGGCAGAACCACGCCAATAATCCGCATTTCGTTACCCGTATTCCGCGTAATTGGAGTCTCAATTTTTATGCCGGAAATAAATGTAATCTTGGGTTCAGCGGCAATTATCCGCCGGATTTCCATAGCAAAAGCAGACGGCATGAACCACCTGCTCCATAATTTTGGGATTGGCCCATGTTCTGCCACCGGCAGTCGGTGATTTCTCTCCAAATTATTCAGTAATTCCGCATATACCCCGGTAATATATCCACCGCAAGGCATAGTAATATAATTATCCACCGGTGCGCCGCCGGCAAAATTATCTTCTTCAATTAATAGCACCCTCGCGCCGCAACGCGCCGCACCGACCGCTGCCGGCCAACCACCGGTACCGGCACCAATAACTATTACATCATATTTATCCACAATCATTTTATTTGCCATTCACATTACCCCGGGGGTTTATATCTTTCCATCTGCCAGCGCTTTCTTCCACCGCTGTTCATGCGGTCCGTATTCCAGACCGGTGATTGATTCCAACGCGTCACCCGCGGCAGCGCGGAGATTGTTATTTTTCAACACTGTTACCGCTTTTACTATGGTATCCACTAATGGCTTGCATGCTTTTTTATCTTTAATTTCACCCAGCGATGCGCAAGCCGCCATGATTATTTCCGGTTTATCAGAATCCAGCAGCGCAATCAGCTTATCAACCGACTCAGCATTTTTATATTTCCCCAACGCGCGGGTTGCCGCCGCGCCGACTGACAGGTTTTTATGCTCTGTCAACGGCAAAATTGCCGGTAGAGATTTTTCGTCCTGATACATTGATAAAGCCAGCAATGATTTTTCCACAATACGGGAATCCTTATCACTGAGCAGTTCAATTAATGCCCCGGTAGCAGGAATGCCAATTTTACCCAACGCGCGGGCAGCGAAATAATCCAGATTGCGGCTTTTATCCTTAAGGATTGATATTAACACAGGGATAGATTTTTCCTCACCAGATGCCCCCAGTAAAGCAATCATCTGTTTTTGGACAACCCAATCTTTCTCTGTTGAAATCATCTTCAATATTAATAAAATAGAGTCTTTATCGTCTGCTTTAACTGTTGTCAATGCGGCATACCGCGTAATCGGCTCAGTTGACTGCAATGCTTTTTCTACTGTCAAATCTTTTAACTGTACCGCAGGTGCTTTTCGCAGATAATCAACATCCTGATTCAATCTTTTCACATCAGTGTTGCGCGAATCGCCAAACCAACCACGAAAAAGATGGATATCCCCGGTTTTTACACCATTGAACAAATTATCATATTGACCCATGTAGTCGCCGTCGCCGACAGTTATCGTCGTTCCCGCCTGTGGATATACCGCCTTAATGGTATCATTTGTTTTGGTATTGCCGCCGCGCAGTTCACCATACGGCATACAGCAACTCCAGTATCCAAAAGTGCCAAACTCAGGAAATATCAATACATCTGGATGCCTGCGGGTTAATTCATACAAATCGCTGGCAGGCAGAATCCAGGAGTCACCACTCCACATCCCTTTTTCCCATTTTACATTGGTATCCATGTAGAAAATAGTGCATCCCCAGCGTTTTTTTGCATATTCAATCTTATCTGCCATTTCAGAAATATGGTCATCCACCTGCAGATGCGCCCATCCGCCTTTATTATTTGGCACTATTTTCGATGGTCGTATGCATACCCCGGTTTTAAGACCGGCATCGGTAAACTTTTTAAAAAACTCATCCGCGCAGGCATCCATTTCTGGCGCGCTTTGCGGCAATATTCGCGGGTCACCCAGATAAGTTATCGCATGGGGCATTTCCTCGCCTTCAACATCCCATAATATCATCCCCTGCGAATTGGTATCTTTTATAATGTTTATACATGTATCGGCATATTTCATCAACCGGTCATGAAAAGCTTTTTTTCCTTCTTCTGTGGTGATATCAACAGTTTTATCATTAAACCATCCGCGTGGATTAGTCGGCCATTTCATAGCGCTTTGACACATAAATAACGCGCCTATCGGTCGGCGGTCCGTCCAGTTTAATTTATATGGATATGCTTTCGCAAATTGACTATATATATCGTTTGCTATTTCAACTGATGATTGGCCATCAGAAGAAAATCGTAGAGAAAACTTGAACTTTTTCTCTTCGCCAGCCTTTAAGATATCATTTTTAACCGTTTCTATAATCAGAGAATTAGTTGTGCTGTTTCCATAATTGCCGTCAAATCCAAATATAACCGGACGTTCAATTTCATCAACACATGCCAATAATTTCACATTGCCATAATTAGCCTCAACAACACCAGGCACACCGGAATTATTCGTTGTTACCCGATACCCCCACTTCCATATATTGCCTTTCGGTCGTTGCGGAAACTTTAATGAAAAAGGTTTGAATGATATTTTCGAAATATCTTTTGTGCTTTTATTTTTAAAGTCGGCAGAAATAAGCAGATTATTTTTTTCACTAACAATTTTTAGTACCGCCTGAAAATCAGGATATTCAATCGTCACGCTATTACCATCAACAATAATTTTCTTCTCTTTCTGGTTCAGCAATGACGACATTTTTCCGTCAGCAACTATCATGGCGTCAATTGCCAGTTGTCCCTTAACTAATAATTCAGCCTCCTGATATTTAATCGATGAAATTCCCTGTTCATCAAATTGAACAACGGGAAAATTCGGTTGTTTATTATTGAGATCAGCGGCGAATAGTGGAATAAAAGAGCATAAAAATAACAGAATGCAATTCGCGAATATCTTATTGTGGAACATAGTTGAAACCCCATCTTACAATTTAGGGAAACGATTCCCTATCTATATTTTATTATTCCATAAGTCACTTGTCAATAGAATAATCTTATCAACTTACTGTAAAATCCTACTTTTTGTCCAAAAGTAATTATTTTACACCAGGCGCCTTTGAGGTAGTCTTTCTTACTTTTAATTCTACAGGTAAAGTTATCTCAGTTCTCATATCAGGTGAATCACCATTAATGTGGTCTATAATTATCTCTGCTGCTTTTTCACCGACTTTATCCAATGGTAGCCTGACAGTAGTCAGTATATTTTTACCGCGCTTATCAGTTAGTTTATCTGTATCATCATATCCTATTATACTGATTTCTTCAGGAACTCGTTTCCCCATTTCGTGCAACTTATGATATGTTATAATTGCATCACCGTCATTAGGCAATAATATGCCGGTAATTTCCGGGTGTTTAATCAGCATTTCATATTGTAATTCGTGATGATTCTGCGCAAATAGTTGCCACTCTACGGCAATCAGGCATTCATCAGGATTAAGATTGCGATCAATACAGGCTTTGATATATCCTTTTTTACGTAAATGATGCGCCGGATGGTCGATAGAATGCCATAAAATATGCCGATGTCCCAAATCAAGCAAATGCGCGCAGGCGGCGTAACCTCCGGCAAAATCGTCAGTTATTACTGACGAACATCCATCCACCTTCTTCATCAAAAATACTACCGGCTTATCGCCAAATTGATGCTCTACCCGCAAATTATCTAATATTTTTGTATATAAATTGCTTGATTCATATATAATAATGCCGTCTACATCACCACGACGAATGGTTATCGGCAATGGTTTCTCAGTGAAATTTGAATGGTAACTCAACATTCCGTAATCATGTTGAACCAATGATTCCAGAATACCCTGAAATATACGGTGAAAATATTCCACGTGAACCTGTTTGGGCAGCATCAGGGCTATTACCTGATTGATTATTTTTTTACCGGTTTTCCTGTTGACAAGATTTCTTGCCGCCTGATGAAGAGATGGGTCATAATTTAACTCGCGGGCGACCGCGTTAATGCAGTCAAATGTCTCCGGACTCATTTTCTTGCGTTCATTGTTCAACGCGCGCCAAACTGTAACCCGGGCATAACCACTGCGTTCCGCTATATCATTTAATGTCGCTGGTCCGGTTAATTCATCAAATATTTTATCATTATTCACTTTATCAGATGTCATTATCATTATATTCTATAAAAATCATTTCCTTTCCTGCTTTACAGGTAAACACTGGGTGTATACACATATATGGGCAGAGATAATCAATCTGCCCATATATGCAATGCAACTTATCTCATTTCAAACATACTTATTGCAATAAATAGGCCTTGAAATTAGTAACGGTCGCGGAATTAGAATCACCGGCACTTGGGTCACGAAGCCCGCGGGTAAATACAGAAATATTATTCTGCCCTGCGTATGAATACGTGGTCATAACGCTGGTTTTTCCAAGGCTGACACCCGTACTGGTGAATCCTTCTGCCACCACACAACCATCTGTAATTGTAACCACCATTTTCGTGGGTTTAGATGCGACTTTCGCCAACACCTGAATTGGCATGAATTGACTTGGATATGATGCAGGACTTGTACCGGTACCAGGTGGATTTGGAATAGTTTCATCAGTTCCAATATAATTCTGGCTGACTGTCCAATAGGTGGCAACATAAATACCATTTGTAGGAGTCGTTGGCGCATTCTGATTATAAAATCCAACTGCCCAGCAATAATATGTTCCTGTATACGCCATATTATATTCAAACTGCATAGCGGGGAAACTTGTGCCCATAGGGGAAGCCTGTGTAGGAAGGCTGCCAATATTTGCAACAGTCCAGCTGCCACCAGATGCGGCAGTGGTTACGGGTCCTGGCACTGACATCACTTCTGTCTTGCCAAGGAAAATTTTATACCCGCGGCTTAACAGTTGTGATAACAAACTCTGCGCCGGGTCAATTTTTTCTGTTGCAACGTGGCCGTCAACACATGCAAGTAACAAATTGCCTGAGTGACGCGCGACAACATCGCGTTCAAAATTAGAAATTGAGTAACTTAAATCTTTTGGATACGCAGAACGGTCAGATAGCATGAATGTCTCTGACGGCGAATCAACATTACCCATCGCTTGCCCGCATATATTTACATTAATTCCGTATTCCGGGGCACCTTCTGTCCCTTTTCCTTCCATCTTTGGGCAATCATATAATCCCGATTCGCCATATTTACTGATATTGGAAACCCAAGATATGTCAGCGCTTGCAGGTGGAAAACTCTCTTCATGATCTTGCATATACATTACAATTGCAGCAGCAATCTGACGTTGATTACTGGTACATGTAGTCTGTAATGCTTTTTCGCGCGCCTTGGCAAATACCGGAAAAAGAATGGCGGCGAGGATGGCAATAATGGCAATTACTACCAGCAATTCAATCAGGGTAAAACCTGTATAATTTTTAGTACGCATAATATTGCTCCTTTGTATTATTATGGTAATGCCAGAATCTGGATATTACCCAGAGTGTCAGTAGTCTGTCCGAAAGCCCACCAGAACATAACTGTCAATTTATTTTGGCCATCAGTCATAGTTGGCAACGCGCGTGTAGCCTGACCAACCTTCGCGCCAGTTGCAGAAAAGCCTTCCAGTGTTATATTCCCATCCGCAATAGTTGCTATACAATGTTTAACAAGACCGGTGGTAACAGCCTCGGTAGCGCCTGCCGTGCCATTATATATAATCGCCAGCTTATCTGATGTCGCGCCATTATATCGAAGACCTATAAATACACCGCCGGCAGGATTAGTCAGCAAACCGCCATTTACGTCATTGGTATATGGCGTTGTCCCACCCTGGTTTAATCCCAGATAAATAGCGTTATGATTGCCGCGGCCTATTGTCGGGTCAAACTCGATGCGCATTTTCGGGAAATTGGTTCCGACAGTTTTATATAAACCTGATGGCAGAGTATCTATCTGACGTACACCACGGGTGCTCATTTTAACTGTCTGCGGGAAAATATATGAAGCAGGAAGAGCATCATATATACTGTAACCACGCGCCATCAACTCATCGCCAATATTCGTGACGCCCTTCATTGATTCAGTAGCTACATGACCATCCATACAGGTAAGAATAACCGAATTGGAATGTCTGGTGGACAAATGGGTATTAAGATTAGATAAATCATAACGTGGAGTATTAGTGCCGGTCGCGTCCGCGAGAAGCAATAATCTCGCCGGGTTGCTGGCATTAGTGCCGGTAACATCATAAACATATGAGTTAATACCGTAACTGGGCGCACCCGCGCCTACTTTTGATGAAGACGATGGACATACAAACAATTTATCGTCATTCAGGTAAGATGATAATGATTTTGTCCATACTGTATCCCCTGGATTTGGCGGATATTTGTTATCATGATCCTGCGCATACATGGAAAGCCCTACCGCAATCTGGCGTTGGTTGCTGGTACATGTAGTCTGTCTGGCTTTTTCACGCGCACGTGCAAACACAGGAAACAGGATGGCGGCGAGGATGGCTATAATAGCAATTACTACCAGTAATTCTATGAGGGTAAAACCTTGCCGCATGATTTTCAACGACTTCATAACAGTTCTCCTATAGCTGTAACGTAACATAGGGAAACGATTCCCTTTCTCTTATATTAAACAACTGCGATTGCTTTGTCAATAGGTAAAATGTAAAAAAATTAAATTTCTAAACTTATTTTACTAAAAAAAGCGTTCTATAAATTAAAGCAGGCAATAGATATAATACTTATCTGGGAATAACACTTTATGATAAATTAAACCTACAGCTTAAAATATTAATCAACCAATAATACTCCTACCCCTCGTAATCAAAAAGCACCACTCAAAAGTCCTGAAGTTCGTAGCTCACGTCCTACTACTTTCTAACCGCCGGAGATTCTCTGACGGTTTTTCTATCAGGTGATATAAACAATTGTAAATATCATTATTATTTTGTATGCTTATTGTAGAAATACGAGATATAATGATTGAAACAGTTCAGTAGAAATCTGTCCCTGTATAATATTTCTATATGAAATGAAAAAAATTTGCCCCAACAATTTTCTGGTTGGGGTATAATTAGACAAATACAATATCATTCTATGGAAGCTGTAATAAATGGATAAAAAGCAAAGAATATCAATTTATTACACTATAAAGGCATAAATATTATGAATATTACAATCACCACCATATTACTTTCAATGATAATGAATACAGCGATGATGTGGGAACCACATCATCAGCAAGTAGACCTTGATGTAGCAGGAAAATTAAAGAATGAAAGTAAATTGCGATGGGCTAATACGTCAGTTCATGAATTAGCAGAAGCTGTTGCCTATGAGGATGTTGCTAAAATATCTGAGATAGTAAAAATGCATCCTGACTGGATTAACTATCAGGAACCGTTAGAAAAATATACTTTATTGATGTGGGCAGTAGGAACTGAAAAGTATAATGCTACTGAAACACTGTTGAAATACGGAGCAAATCCGAATATTGCAACACCATATGGAGAAACCGCGATTTTTATAGCAGCTTCTTATTCATGGATAGATTACGATTATAAAAAAGAGCCTAAATATGTTAAACTGCTACTGCGATATCATGCAGACCCAAATATTTGTTATACAGGAGGTCATCCAGTTATTATTTCCGATTATCCAGGCACAAGTCCACTAATGAAATCTATTGGTTGTGGTATTGAGAAAACTCAAGCTTTAGTTGATGCTGGTGCCGATATAAATCATAAGACGGCTTCAGGAGATACTGCGGCAGTCTTGGCTTTAATACAAGATGAACTTGTAACTGCTCATTACTTAATAGTAGATAAAAAAGCTGTCGTTAACGAACCTTATTATACTTCTTTTACCGGTCCAGGTGAGGATCCCAAAAGGAAATTTTATCCAGTTGATCTATTACGAAGTTGG
>JBIJDE010000426.1:0-4540 GCA_044344305.1 Armatimonadota bacterium | reverse complement strand
ATAATAAACTAATAATTGCAGCTACATCAGATGGCATTACTTGTCTTTATCGTAACATAACCGGTGAATTAGTATGTTCATTTTTTGATGATATTGACGGTAATTGGGCTGTATATGATACAGAAAACCATTTTGACGCATCGAATCCCGATGTAATTAATAGTATACATGGTGTAATAAATAACGAAACTATCAATATGAAACAGTTGCGTTCACGACTTTATACCCCCGGATTACTTGGGATATTATTAAAAGATAATCTAAAAACTCCAGGTAAAACAAAAGTAAACAACATAAAACTGTCACCTGAGTTAATTGTATCAAAACCACAGGATGGCAGTACAGAACTAACGATAAAGGTTATTAATCGTGGTGGTGGAATTGGACCAGTAAATTTGTTGCTGAATCGATGTTTATTACCTTTTCATAATGCCAGAATATCTACAAATACAGACAGTGAACAGATCATTAAATATAATCTTGCTGAATATCCATCCTACCTTCCGATAAAAAATAATATTATTCATGTTTCCGCAGCAAATAAAGATGATTCGATGATTACTTATGGGGAAATTATTAATTGGCAACCTGTTATCATAGATAAGATAGCTGTTTCAAATAGAGAAAAATCACCAACATTAGTGCCACAAGATGGACATGCAAGAGAAATCTCTGCCATAGAGTTCAGCAATGACGGTCGAAAATTTATAACAACCGGAGAAGATGGAAAAGTCATCATATGGGATTTATACACAAGTGATAAATTAGGTTCTTTCTCACGAAATACTACGCGGGTTAATTCAAATGCAATCTTTACTCCAGATGATAGCATGATTGTAACTGTATCAGAAGAAGATGTTATATTTTGGAGCGTTTTTTCAGGTACAATTATTCAAAAATATCATTTGCCACCGAAAGATGTTTTTGATGGTGGCAAAGGAAATATTATAATAAGTCCAGATAATAGAGTTCTACTGTTAGAAATCGGTGGAGGCGGAGTAAAACACATTATCTCCTGGGATATAAATACAGGTCAGATGTGTCAGAATATTAATTTTCAAGGTAAATATGAAATAAATTTCAATAAATTTGAATTATATACCAGTTTTGGTGCAGATGATATCCAGACTTACCCATTGTTATCAAGAGAAAAAAATACTCGATCAATAACAGAACGTCGGTTATTTAATTACATGACATCTGCTACAAATGATAGTAAAAAAATAATGGCGACATTAGAAGTCGATTTCTGTGTGAATTTATTAGATATTCCGTCCTGGAAAGTTCTTGCAACATTTCAGGAACCGATTAAAGAAAATAGAAAATTTCTTAGCTCTTCATTATATGGAAATGAAAAAAAACATCGACTTCTTATAGCAATTTCGTCGTCAGGAGATCGATGTGCAGCACCGTCAATTGATAATAATTCCATATCCATTGCATTGTGGGATGTCTTAAGAAAAGAAAAAATTCAATCATATCCTGTAGATAATATAATGAATTATTATTCATTCCCACCATTCTGTGACTTTAGTTCCGATGGGTTGCGACTTGTAATATGGTCATCAAAAACATTGCAAGTACAGGTTGTAGACGCTATCACTGGAAATTTACTTTGGAAAGGTATCTGTGCAGAAACTCCTAAAGACGATAAGATTACCGATTTGCGATTTACCCCTGATAATAAGTCATTGCTAATAGCTCATTCTAATGGCATGTTAGTTAAATGGGATGCTGAAACAGGAATCAGACAATGTAATTATGGTTATAAAATGGCAGCAGTTGAAACGTTATCTTTTACTAACAATGACCACTTAATAATGTCGTTATCCTCAAATCTTACCCATCAATGGCAATTATTTAATGGACGCCCCCGTGTTATGATAGGAAACAATGCGCAGCAATTTTATTTAAAGCCTGTTATAAATCCAGAATCAGGAACGGTTATAGAAACAGCTGGCAATACAATGACAGTACGTGATTTACTAACAGGTGTATCGTTTTATAAACTTTATGGTTCTTTTAATACTGGCTTTTCACCAAAATTCAGCAAAAACGGAGATATGCTATGTATAACAAAATCAGGAATAAATGAAAAAAACACCAGTTATCATATTAAATCACTCTATAATTCAGTGGATGGCACACTCATTAAAGAATGGAAAATAACCGGTGGAAATCAAGGTAAATTCTTATCTATTAGTCCTGATTTTCATTACAGTGCGATGGTATCTTTCGCTACCTCCACTGATAAACTGTTATTATATGATAATTTAAACGATTCACCTTTACCAACACCATCAATAAATATTTGCAATTCAAAAAGTACTTTCAACTCAGATGGATCATTATTCCTCATATTAAACCAGCAAGAGACAGATGGTATTTATGATATTTCTTTATGTGATGTTAAGAAAGGTTTATTAAAGTGGAGAATATTTTTAAGTACTAAAGGTATATACATTAATTCCGCATCTAATCTCATTCGTTTTACCCCTGATGAGAAAACAATATTGCTTGATAGTAGAAGAGGAAGCATCATGGCATTTGATGTTAAATCAGGTGAAATGATTTGGAAATCGACAGAGTATAGCATTATTTTTGAAACCAGCAAAAATAGTCAATTTATTGCCGCTACTGATAATCAATCAAGCAATGTTGTAGATATCCTGCTTACCCAAACAGGTGCACTTCTTGCGGAATTGCCCGGTCATGCTGCTGTTAACTGCGCAACATTCAATCGGGATGATAGTTTGCTGGCGGTGGGGTATGCGGATGGTTCGGTGGTATTGTGGGATGTTAAGACCTGGCGTAAAATCTGTCATCTTCTTACTTTTGATGACGGTAATTGGGCTGTAATTGATCCGTTGGGACGTTATGATGCTTCCAACGCGGGTGATATTGACGGCTTGCGCTGGGTGATAGGCGATGAAGTTGTTGCATTGCGCCAGTTGAAAGAACGGTATTATGAACCAGGATTACTGGCAAAACTACTGGGGTATAACGATGAACCGTTACGTCCGGTTGAAAACCTTGCAACAGTAAAACTATTCCCTACCATGCAGATAACACAACCACAAGCCGAAAATGCGCAGATGGCAATCAACCTAATTAATCGCGGTGGTGGTATTGGTGCGGTCAGGGTACTGGTAAATGGTAAGGAATATATGGCTGATGCACGCGGAGCGAAACCAAACCCGCGAGATGCTACCGTGTCTATCAATGTTAATTTGTTAGAATCTGCCGCATTACAGCGCGGTAAGGAAAACCTGATTGAAGTTATCGCGGCTAATGCAGATGGTACACTGAGCAGTCGCAGCAAGGCTTTCACATATATTGCACCCGGTACCGCCACCACACGAGCACCCGAGTTATACGCTGTTATTGTAGGTATCTCAAAATATTCAAGTGATAAATTAGCACTGCGTTTTGCCGCCAAAGATGCTGATGCGATGGCTAATGCACTTATAATGGGGTCAAAACGCTTGTTTGGAGTAGAAAAAGTTCATATCAACAAACTGATTACGAATAGTATTACTAACCAATTACCAACTAAGGGAAATATACAACAGGCATTTAAAAACATTGCAAATCAAGCACAAACCGGAGATATTCTGGTGATATATTTGGCTGGTCATGGTGCCACACTTCCTCGTGGTAACGATACTTATTGCTACCTTACCCAGGACGCCAGCAATTTAGATGATATTACCGACCCGGTTAAACGCGAGAAAGTAGCGTTAACCAGTGAGGAATTACGACAATGGTGTACCCGTATACCTGCACTGAAACAGGTTATGATACTTGATACCTGCGCCGCCGGCGCGGCAGCAGGTACTCTGGTAGAAAAGCGTGAAATATCTGGAGACCAGATTCGCGCAATAGAAAGATTGAAAGACCGAACAGGATTTCATATTTTGATGGGGTGTGCCGGTAATGCCCGCAGTTACGAAACCACCCGATATGGCCAGGGATTACTCACCTACAGCCTCTTGCAGGGAATGAAAGGTGCGGCACTACGTGAGGGGCAATTCATCGACATTAACACCCTTTTCAGCTACGCGTCAGACCAGGTGCCAACACTGGCAACCGGCATCGGTGGATTGCAACGACCAGTTATCGCAGCTCCAAAAGGCGTCAGTTTTGATATTGGACAATTAACAGCCGATGACCGCGCCAATATCCCCGGTGCAATAGCAAAACCATTACTACTGCGTCCAGTATTACTTGATATAAGCACCATTGGCGACCAATTGGGATTAACAGAATTATTGCGCAAACGCCTGCGCGATAACGATAATATCGACTGGGTATGCATAGATGCCGACAACACTCCAGATGCTATCTCAATTCAAGGTGCGTATACCATCACTGGCGATAACTTAACTATGAATATAAAACTTTGGCAGGCAGCTAAAGAACAGCAACATCTGACTATAACCGGCAAAAAATCCCAGGTTGATACAATTATGGATGAAATAATTACACGATTAAAATTATCACCAATAATGAAGCCTGTAAAATAAGAGTATAGTTTTCA